>DCAZ01000068.1:6692-11636 GCA_002313925.1 Gemmatimonadales bacterium UBA1120 | reverse complement strand
GGCGGGCGGTAATTTTTGCGGTTCCGGCTGGTGCATTGATTTGGTTGATTTCGAACATCAGTCTCAATGGTGTAAGTCTGGCACACCATGCAGTGGGCTGGCTTGATCCGGTTGGGCTTCTCCTCGGAATGAATGGAGTCATCCTAGTAGCTTACGTGGTAGCAATTCCAGCCAACGAAATTGTGATTCCGACGGTTCTGATGCTGACGGTGTTGACCGGTGGGTTTGCTATGGGAGAAGGGGCTGGCGTCATGTTTGAGCTCGACAGTGTAGGCGCCACAGGCGATCTATTGAGAGCGGGTGGATGGACGCTACTCACTGGGGTCAACTTGATGCTCTTCAGCCTTCTACATAACCCTTGTTCTACAACGATCTATACGATTTACAAGGAGACCCGCAGCACAAAATGGACCGTGGTCGCCACCATAATGCCACTGGCCATGGGGTTGGTCGTGTGCTTTCTAGTTGCGCAGGTATGGAGGCTTGTGGCGGGGTGAGCTGACCGTCGCTACTTAATAATCAGCTTTTTTTCAGGGGATCTCGATGTTTGATTTAAGCGCATTGCTTCAGGTGGCTACATCGGCGATCGCGACATGGGCACCGAAACTAGCTGGTGCGGCTGCGGTTCTGGCTATTGGCTGGTTTTTTGCTGGATGGGCGAAGCGTTTTTCAATGAAAACCCTGCAGGCGTCTGCGCTGGACGATATTCTGGTTCCGTTTATTGCTGGAATAGTCTATGTGACCACAATCGCGCTTGTCGCAATCGCAGCGGTTGGCGTACTCGGTGTGAATACTACTTCGTTCGTGGCGGTGCTCGGAGCGGTCGGTCTGGCCATCGCGCTAGCATTCCAGGACACTTTTTCAAACTTCGCGGCGGGGGTGATGCTTCTGACCTTCCGGCCCTTCAACGTTGGGGATGCAGTCGAGGTCGGTGGTAGCATGGGCACCGTTCGAGAGGTGGGGATTTTCACCTGTCTTCTCACGACAGGTGATAACGTCCATATCCGGGTTCCCAACTCGAGGATCTTCGGGCAGACGATCATCAATTATTCCGGAAGCGATACGAGACGCGTTGATCTTGTTATAGGTGTGAGTTATGACGATGACCTGAGTGTGGCGGTCAAGATCTGTAAAGAATTGTTAGCATCAGACGACCGAATTCTTGATGAGCCAGAATCCATCGTCGCCGTTCACGAACTTGCTGACTCATCCGTCAATCTTGTGGTCAGACCATGGGTAAATACTGAGGACTATTGGTCAGTTCGTTGGGACTTAACTAGGGCATTGAAAGAAAAACTCGAGGAGGCTGGTTGCTCGCTACCTTATCCGCAGAGTGATGTGCACCTGCATCAGCCAGTTATATCGGATTGAGCCTTTTACACTGGGGAGTGATAGATGGATCTCTCAAATCCAGTAGAACATGGAGATGTAGAAATCACTGGGGTAACTGTTAACGAAGACAGCACGACGATGAATTTCGAATGAACAATCGGTAAGTATGGGAAAGTATTTGTTACACACACGCTTTATGCTTTAGAAGGTGATAAGTCGCGAGGGAGCTTAGAGGGTAATGCAAGGGCCATTCTGGATGATGGGACATTGCTCTGGAGTCCATTGACTGGGACGTTTAGGCGTGAGGGCTCGACCGCAAAATTCTTTTTTCTCGATTGTGTAAATAATGGCGACCAGAATTTTGTGATTTGGGATGTGGATATTCTAGGAAAAACAGGAGAGGTAACGGTTTATTCCTTGCTCTAGAAGTTTCTTTGCAGTACAGGGTTAATGAAGAATATTTAAAGAACCTACCATCAGGAGATCAAGAAATGTGTAATAATACAAATTGCACATGTGACACTTGTGAATGCACAGAAGAAAATCCTTGCGGATGTGAATAATTAGAGAGATTTATTTCGAGACTCGTTCCGTCGGTTGCAGCGGATGTGGTTCCTAGGCGTTGCGCATAAGGGTATGTTAGTTGAGATTCAATCTCATTCTCAATCTCTTCCTCTGTTGCTATAGAGGTTAGGAGCGAGTCGCGAGTGGGTTTGACCGGGCCACAATCGATGTCGGGATTACCGAAAGAAGAACTGGGTGGGGAGCTACGTCTCGGTGACATCCCGTTGAGTCAGACGGTCGAATTAGTTCGCATCGATTTGCCCCCTGAACGAGCAGAACCCCTGCTTGAACGAGGTGTGTTGCCTGGATGCCGGATTTGCCCAGTGCGATCGTCGCCCGCGGGGGATCCCATAATATCGGTGGATGGATCTCTATTGGCGCTTCGGCGCGAGACGGCGAACTGTCTCTGTGTGCGTCTCCTGAGCGACTTCTCCCAAGAGAGCCAATAAGTCACGAATCCCTTGCGTGACCTTAGCACCCCGCCGGAAGGCAGTGCCTCTGCTAGCGCTCAGATTGAGAATGAAACCCGTTCCCCCCTGATCGCGCTAATTGGACCACCGAATTCAGGAAAGACTACACTCTTTAACCGCCTGACCGGACTCCGGCAGAAGGTGGCCAACTACCCTGGTGTGACGGTGGAAAAGTACGTGGGCCAGGTCCAGTGTGACCTCGAACGAACCGTTGAGCTTGTTGATCTTCCAGGTATACATGGCTTTTCCGCCCGAACGCTCGACGAGCGGGTGACCAGGGATGCGCTAGAAGGGCGCCTTGAGGATCTACGGGCCCCCGACGCAGTAGTATTGATCGTCGACTGTACGCGACTAGAGAGCCAACTCATGCTAGTTGAGCCAGTGCTTAAGCTCGAGCTCCCGACTTTGTTAGTACTCAACATGTGGGACGAGCTAGAGGAACGTGGCGGAAACTTGGACCACATGGAGTTAGCTCACCTGCTAGGTGTTAAGGTCGTCAAGACTAATGCACGAGTGGGCTTAGGGGTCGACCAGGTTAAAGATTTTCTCTCAGGAGTCGAGATTCGCCACCGAGGTCTACCTCCTCCTGTGCGTGTGCTAAATAATGTGCCGCGTGGTGTTCCGCTGCCCATGATCGATGCATTCACCGCCCGCCGCAGGCGTGTAGACAAGGTTGTGGATCGGGCAAGCTTCGTTCAACCTGGCCCTGCGCGATCTACCGAGCGTCTCGATGCAGTTTTCCTCCACCGGATTTGGGGCCCACTCGTCTTCTTAGCGGTCGTGGTTGTCGTTTTTCAGTCGATCTTTACATGGGCCGTACCGCTCATGGATGGGGTAGAACTCCTGATCACGAGTTCAGGAGAGTGGCTCGCCAGCAGGCTCTCCGATGGTTGGTTTCGGTCTCTACTTATCGATGGTGTGTGGGCTGGGGTTGGGTCCGTCGTAGTTTTTCTTCCCCAAATCCTTGTCCTTTTCCTTTTTCTGGGGATTCTCGAAGATTCGGGCTACATGGCGAGGGCAGCGGTGATTGCAGACCGAGTCATGTATCGAGTTGGCCTGCAAGGGAGAGCATTTCTTCCACTTCTCTCTGGCTATGCATGTGCGATTCCGGCGATCCTAGCGGCGCGAACTGTAGAGGATGAGCGAGATCGCCTAGCAACCATTTTCATCACACCTTTCATGACGTGCTCAGCGCGTCTTCCGGTATATGCTCTACTCATCGCTGCGTTTATCCCCGACCGTCGTTTACTGGGACCGCTCATGAGTTATCGAGCAGCGGTGCTTCTCGGGCTCTACGGTCTCGGTATCATGGCGGCTGTAGTCACCGCATTTCTCCTGAAGAGGACACTGCTACGGGCCGAGCCCGGGTCATTCGTGATGGATCTCCCACCGTACCGGTTGCCTTCGGCTAGATCCATTGGTCTCCGTTTGCTAGACCGGAGCAAGATATTTCTGAAGAGAGCTGGCAGGGTCATATTCGCTGTCGCGATCGTACTCTGGATGCTAACGCAGTTCCCGAGGTTGGATACTGGGCCACCCCCTATCGAAGACAGCGCACTGGGACGAATTGGTCAGGTTATAGAACCTGCTATTGAGCCACTTGGCTTCGATTGGCGGATCGGTGTCGGGCTGGTCACATCACTGGCGGCTCGCGAAGTAATTGTGGGAACGCTCGGGACCATTTACGGGGTTGAAGGTGCGACTGATGACTCAATCACGCTCCAGGAAACACTGCGGCGCGATCTAACACTCCCAGCTGCAATTGGGCTTCTGGTATTCTTCGCGTTTGCCCTCCAATGTATGTCGACAGTTGCTGTCATGCGTCGGGAGACCGGAGGCTGGAAGTGGCCGATACTCCAGTTCTCTTACATGCTTTTCTTGGCATACTCCGGGGCATTTATCGCAGTGCGGCTCTTCTAGCAGGATCTAATGGATCTTGGTTTGGGAGTTGGTATGCGCGACTGAAATGACGCCCCGCCCTATGGGCAGGGCGTCACCATCCAGGTCATGACCCGTGAGGGCTCGGCTCAGTTACCTGAGCCGAGAATATCATTCGCCTCACGAGTGATTTCATCCAGTTCAGCCCTAAGTACCTCGTGACGTGCAATCGCATCGCGGCCGATCTTCATGTCAACTCGCGCGGTCATCCCCTGTAGGTAGGTAATATGATCTCTGAGTCCCGGACTACTGTAACGGATCGGTGCTGTGATGAGCTTTTCTGCAATTGGGGCTATACGACGTTGTAGGTTGTTGTCATCGCTATCCTGGGCGGCTCGTACTCGCTCAATCAATGCGTCCACCTCCGCCACCATTGCGTTCATTCTCTTGTTATGCTCGTACTGCTCACGGAGGTCCGCGACCGTGACACCTCCTGCTTCTACACGTGGGTCAATGAGGACGTTGAATCGCTGAGTCTGAGATTCACCTCCGACGCCCATTCGCACCTGATATTGCCCAGGCGGTACGGGCAAGCCTTCGGTGTCTCGAACGTTCCAGACCACACGATTGAATCCTGCGCTAGTCGTTACTGAGGGCGTAGGTGTACCTCCACCACGTCGCCCAAAGCCTCCACCACCAC
>DCAZ01000068.1:0-6369 GCA_002313925.1 Gemmatimonadales bacterium UBA1120 | reverse complement strand
CCACCACCACTTGGGGGTTGGGCACTGTTATAAGAGTTCATGATAACCCCTGCTCGATCGAGGATATCCAGGGTGACCGTGCCCGAAGCAGGTGTGGGCAGATAGTAGTCAATATTCGGGCCAAGCAGATGGGCTGCTGTCGAGGTCCGATATCCATCCTTCGGCGCGAAAAGGTGACTTTCAGCGACCGTCATCTCTGACGTGATCTGATGCAGTGCTGAAACATTGTCGAGAATCCAGATTGCGCGACCCTGAGTAGCGATCACCAAGTCCTTGTTCTTCACTTGGATGTCATTGATTGGGAGGTTGCCGATGTTCAAATGGAACGGTTGCCAGTTGCCTCCATTGTTGAACGAGATGAAGAGGCCGAACTCCGTACCAGCATAAAGTAGTCCCTCGCGGTCCGGATCTTCCCGCACGACCCTCGTCGGCCAGTCTGCTGGAATTCCGTTATCACCAGTTGTAAGGCGGGACCAAGTCTGACCGTAGTCATCGGTCCGATAGATATAGGGTGCGTAGTCGCCGAGTAAATACCGGTATACCGCGTAGTATGCTGAGCCTTGCCGGTGCGGTGAAACGTCAATCCATGCCACGCGGCCACCCTCCGGAAGGTCGGGCGGTGTAATGTCCTGCCAACTATCTCCGTCGTCTTGCGTGATGTGGAACGGACCATCATTGGCGCCAGTCCATATGACGCCTGCTTGATGAGGTGATTCTTGGATCGCGTAAAGCGTGCTATAGAATTCCTCACCCGTAACATCCCTTGTGATAGGTTCGCCACTCGCACCCTGAGCATGCGGCGGAAAGGCCGTCAGGTCCGGGGACATTGTTTCCCATGTGACGCCCATGTCACGTGAGCGGTGCAGGTGTTGCGATCCGTAGTAGATGACGCTGGGATCGTGCGGCGATAGCTCCATTGGGGATACACGCTGAAAACGAAGGATCAGGTCACGGCCAGCGTTACCGTAGAGAGACTGTGCTCCTACCCAGTACGGCTTGGACTGACCTGTTTCTCGATCCTGAACTACAAACTGACCTTTGCAAGAACCATAGACGATGTTGGGGTACGTCGGATGTGGGACGACTGGGCCGGTTTCACAGCCCGGGCCGGACCACCAATCGACGTTCCTTTCCCCTCCTTCTGCAACGCTCGAGAGAATGTGTGTGCCGTCATCCTGTTGAGCCGCGTACAGCCGATACGGGAATCGGTCATCAAGATGGATTCCGTAGATTTCTGAAGTCGGTTGGTTGTACTGCGTAGACCAGGTCTGGCCTCCATCGTAGGAAACGTTTGCACCACCGTCGTTTGCCTGGACCATCGTATTACCGTCATTCGGGCTGACCCATATGTCATGATTATCACCGTGCGGCGTAGGCATCCTGGTCACCGTCCGTCCCCCGTCAGTCGATCTCCAGAAGCCTTCCGCACCAGTATATACGACGTCGGCATTTGTAGGATCAGTGCCGAGTGTTGTGTAGTAGAAGGGCCGTTGGATCATGGCGCCCTCATCATTTACCAGCATCCAATTCTGGCCTGCGTCATCGGAGCGATACAATCCTCCTCCGGGTTTAGCCTCCACGAGGGCGTAGATACGATCTGGATTCGCGTCTGTCACTCCCATGTTTGCTTTACCGATCAATTCGTTAGGAAGGCCGTTCAAGATGTGGTCAAAACTTTCTCCGCCATCGGTGCTCTTGTAGAAGCCGCCTTCATATGAGCCGCTGATGATAGTCCAAGGCTTACGCTCAATACGGTTCATCCAGGCATATACCACACTTGGATTTCCAGGCTGAATCTCTACGTCCATCGCACCAGTGCTGTCCGAAACGAAGAGCGTGTTGCGCCAGGTCTGGCCGCCATCGGTCGTTTTGTAGATACCCCGTTCGGTGCTTGGCTTGAATGCATCACCGTTCGCCGCAACCCAGACCGTGTTCGGATCAGTAGGATGAATCTTCAGGGCGCCTATTTGCCCCACGTTGTAGAGTCCAGCGAATGACCATGTCTCACCCCCGTCCGTGGTTTTGTACACCCCACGTCCGGTGGATACGTTGCTACGCAACCCATCCGAGCCAGTGCCGAAGTAGATGACATCCGGGTCGGAGTCAGCTACTGCAATTGCGCCGCTTGACCCTACTGGAACCTGGCCATCGGTGATTGGCTCCCAGCTTTCACCCCCGTCCGTGGTCCGCCACAAACCGCCTGAAGCGACACCCATGTAGAAGGTCCGAGGCTGGGATGGTACCCCAGTTACAGCGGTCACGCGTCCGCCCTGCAGTGGACCCACCTGCCGGTACCGCATCCCCTCGAAGAAGGATGGATTCACTTCGCTCATCATTGGCGCACTCTGCGATAATACAGGTGCTGGCGTTAAGAGAAGCACCATGCCCGCCAAGGTCGCACCAGCTCTTTTATACATATCTCCGCTCCAAAGGGACGGTTGGTAATTAGTGAGGTTCGCGTCGACTCCATATAGAATCGGTCGCAACAGATTCATTGTGACGGTGGGTGGTGATCCCGGCAAGGAGGAACTCGGGATGTGCATGTCCCCCACAAAGCCATGCAGCCATTTTCTTTTCCTGGCTTCTTGGTTTTCCGACGAACGTCTCAATCCTGGGGCTGAATAAGACTGGTGCCTTGGACAAAATCGTGAGCTAATACCTGATCAAGTTCACTGATCAAACGCTCTGTGTCGCTCTCTGAGAACGACATTGGGGGCTTGATCTTGATAACGTTGTGATCCGGACCGTCAGAGCTCAGAAGGATACCCCGTTTCTTCAGGTGCTCCACAACGTACTGGGCGATCTTTGGAGCAGGTTCGAGCGTTTCACCGCTTTTGACGAACTCAACTCCCAGAAATAAACCGCGACCTCGAACATCACCGATACAGCTGTGAGACCACATCAGTGTATCAAGTCCAGTCTTTAGGACTGTTCCGACTGTCGCTGCATTGGCCTGAAGCTTTTCATCCTCCAGGATATCTAGAACTGCAAGAGCAATTGCAGCGGACACGGGATTCCCACCGGAAGAGCTAAAGAACTCCATCCCGTTGTCGAAGGCCTCAGCGATCTCTGGGGTCGTGACTACAGCGCCAATCGGGTGGCCATTCCCCATCGGTTTACCCAGTGTGACAATGTCGGGCACAGCTCCTTGGGTTTCGAACCCCCACATGTGACTGCCCAATCGACCGAAGCCAACTTGAACTTCATCAGCTATACATAAAGCTCCGGCAGCCCGGGCGTGCTCATAAGCAGCGGTGAGATAGCCTTGTGGTGGCTCTATCTGTCCAGCACAGGATAAGAGACTCTCAGAAAGGAAGGCCGCAGGGTGGTGTCCTTCCGAATCTAGTTGTCGGAAGGCTTCACCGACGTCTGCTGCATACAGAGTCGCTCGTGATGGGTCGTCACGGCGATAGCGTCCCCGGAACTCGTCTGGTACCAATGCTGTTCGAGTCCATGGTGGGGGGGCATGTCCCCCGCTGCCCGTGAACTTGTAGTGACTGACATCAATGAGTCCTGGGGTGTTTCCGTGATAGCCTCCCTCGAGCACGGCGATACCTGTGCCACCGGTATAGGTGCGGGCCATGCGCAGAGCCAGTTCATTCGCTTCGCTGCCTGAGTTAACAAACAGGCAGACGGATAGCGGTTCAGGAAAAAGCTTAGATAGCCGCTCTGCGTACTCTATAATAGCACCGTGTAAGTACCTTGAATTGGTATTTAGAACGCTCATCTGTCTTTGGCCGGCCCCAACCACGTGAGGGTGTTCATGTCCTACATGGGCAACGTTGTTTACGCAGTCCAGGTAGCTCCGGCCTAGAACATCGAACAGGTAGGACCCCTTGCCACGCACGATGTGGATTGGTGTCTCGTAAGAGAGGCTGAGATTAGGTGAGAGAACCTGTCTGCGACGTTCGAAGAGCCCCCTGGGTTCCATGTATGTGGTTTCTGAGGGCAGGTTTAAGATCAGGTTTGGGTCAGGACAAAATGATGTCCACACATTGCTGTCCCGGGGCAGTGCCACGCCGGGAAAGTTCCCTTCAAACCCCATTAAATCGGTGATGATCTGGAAATGTAGGTGTGGCGGCCAATCTCCGTTCTCAGGATAGGTTCCAATCCGAGCGATGGGCTGTCCGGCATCGATAGAATCGCCTGTCTTGAGGTTCTCCACAGATGCTCTCTCTAAGTGTCCGTAAAGAGTCCAGAACAACCCTGAGGGCGCACTGTGTTCAAGGATCACAGTTGGCCCATAGTCCAAACGATTTTGGTTTTCTCTTACAGTATGTACCCGACCGGCTAGAGGAGCATGGATCGCCGTACCAGGTTCCTGAAAGAGGTCGATTCCAAGATGAATCGTGCGCCTTTCACGAGGATCCCCTAGTCGACCTTCAAACGCATCAGCAAGATAAAATCCCCGAGGCTCCATGAAGCGTCCTATGCCCAGCGTCAGGCCATTAGATCGCATTTTCTGAGACACTCGATTGGCAAAACTTGCGGTGTCATCCGCATCCCTGCCGGTAAGGTCGGGACTTGAGATGCTTAGATCCAGGATTCCCAAGGCATTTGGGTCTTCGGGTAGGGTCACCACATCTTTGAAACTCTGACGGTCAAGCCACTTTTGGAGCTGAGCACTCTGGGAGCATGCCTCCAGACCGCAGGCTTGTCTTAGGGTTCCAGTACTAACCTGCCGCGGAATTTCTGCGAGCAATGAAAGTGTTTTCCATGCGCCAGCTTCTGAAATCAGGTGATATGGGTCCGTATCCCCGTGGTTTCTTCGTAGCGAGGCTATGCAGACACTCTGTCCTAATCTTGCACAGACAAGCGTCATCAAAACTTCTATCTCAATGTCTAGAAGTGGTTGGACGGCATAGTAGCCTCGGGTGATCTCCGAGGCGGCTAAGAGTGGGTCGGCGGTCCCGATAATGCCGTAAGCGATCGCGATCGCCAGATCGAAAACTCGCGGGGCGGAGTGAGCATCTCCCAGGTCAATAATCCCGCTGATGTGTGCCTGCCCTTCTTTGTTGAGGGAGACGAGAACGTTGTGGTCGTTTACGTCCCCGTGGATGATCTGTGAGCCAAGACCTAGAAAGTCTCTCTCGTTATCCAGGAAGTCCTCGAGCGTTAATTCGATGAGCGCCCGCTGTGGGCTGCCCAGCACGCCCAGGCTTTTTTCCATGATATTTCCTGCTTGGCCCAGTGCCCACTCAAAGTTGACCCTGGGTGGAGGGTGATCAGGGTAAGCTCCCAGCACACTTCCAAGTTCCGCCATCCGTTCACCGAGATTCATCAGGAGCGCATCTGAGCGTGGGTTGATTTCCGCCAGTAGGGTTCCAGGTAGGAACTCAAGGATCCTTAGTCGGTAGTGGTGCCCCTGGTGATTCTCGTGGATTACTAGCCTGGTACCAGAAATTGCCGGAATAACACTTGGAATTAGGCCATTTGTGTCGTTACTGAGCCGAGTGATCATCTCGGTTTCGAACTCTAGAATCTCATGGGCCTCATCAAGTGAACTAACTTTGACTACGTGCTTCTGGCCCCCGGGAGATTCGAGGAGGAAGTTCTGGTCCCGGTCCCCTGGAAGAGCATGAAGGGTCCCCTCAAGTCCATAATACTCCTGTACTGAGTTGGTTACCTCGCTCTTACTGAGTTCGGGGGGTTCTTGGAGGAGATACGTCATGTCCATGGCAATGCGACGTCAGGGTTAGTACCAGGCTATAGATACCGTGTTGTATGGAGTCTCTGGGCGCAGAAGATGCTGGAGACCGTGGCCGACATCAATGATCGTTGACCTGTTGTCGGCTCTGGCCAACGTCGATGACAGGTGACGGTACTTGAGTACGACGGATGGGTGTTCTTGCTACAAAGAGAGCGTTGGTAGGGTCAATTACCTCCTGGGCGACCCCTTGCCAAGGCCCTGTAATATTCTTCAACTAGTTCACGATATCCGTCGGGAACCTCATCAGACCCACTCAGGGTGGTAGTACGCTCAGCCGAACCTTCAACTTCGCGGCGCAGACCGAATTCGAGCCGTTTGAGTTGATCGAGAATTTCTTGCTGGAGCTGCGCGACTTGAGAGGGGTCTGCATAGATCCCTTCACGCTGAAACTGCTCCATAGCATCGAGTACCGCTCGGAGTTCCTGTGCAGGCCGCCCTACCTCTCTGAGTTGCTCGCGAAGTGCCCGAACCTGATTCCCCCTTTGGCCAAATTCCCGCTGTAGTTGCCGGATCTCCTCTGGGTTCAATGGGCGTGGGTTTCCACGTGTAGGCGCACCAGCTTCAGAGTAACGCCCGTCGTAGTCGGCCCATCCGTCCGGTCCGCCGCCGCCAATCGCTCCAGACCGGTCTCCCAATTGACGGGTGCCCTGACCCCCTTG
>DCAZ01000074.1 GCA_002313925.1 Gemmatimonadales bacterium UBA1120 | reverse complement strand
CCTGAAAGCATCCACGGAGATACCCGCTTCAGCGGGTGTTCGAGGGCCCGGTGAAACGACCACTCGTTCGGGTTTTAACTTGATTAGAGCTTCAATACTCTCTGCATCATTCCTGATCACAGTTGGCTCTGCACCAAGGTCACCCAGTAACTGGACCAAGTTGAAGGTGAATGAATCGTAATTGTCGATCACAAGTAACATATGGATCTCGGAATCAATTAAGGGCCCGCTGCTCAGCTTATAGGTTCCATCTTCCAGAAGATGATTCCCCCAGCCTGTTGCCCGACCTCTATTGACCCTACCAATTGGAATTCTTGGAGGTCATAGGCGTCTACCTTGCCAGGATCTGCACCCTTCCCTTCCATACTCACAAATGCGTAACGAGAGTCAGGTGTGATCGCGACGCCATGAGTTAGAGTTGTAGTAGAAGCCACGAGTCCAAGACTCTTCCCGGTTGAAGCCTCAAAGAATTGAACTTTCCCAGCACTCTTTAAGGATGCAATGAGAATTTTCCCATCTTCAGAAATTGCCAGATTATAAGGCCCTCCTGGCACAGAAATTCTGCGTTCAAGAGTCCAGCTTGCTCGATCGACAACTAGGATCTCGTTACTCTTGTTACATGCCACGAAGATAGAGCGCCCATCCGGTGTTGGCTGGGCCCATGTTGGTGAACACGTAGACTCCATAGCCTTCCTGTCGGAAAAGGATTCCAGTGGCCTGGTGATACCGTTTGCACCAGTCACAATCTCCCCGACTTGGTAATCCAATAGTGCTGCTTCTGAGCCTGTAGTGACTGAAAACCGTCGTGAAACTTCAAACGTACGTGTGTCAATCTCGACTAATTGATCATCCATCATGCAGTTTGAGTAAACGAACAGACCATCCTTGGCCATCCGCAGACCATGTGGCATGGTGCACGTCGGTATCTGGTCAACCTCAACAAGATCTGGCGTGTAAACTACTGACACGGTAGACGGCACGTGCTCACCATGGAGGTTGAAGTTTACGATGAATGCGTAGAGCCCATCTGGGGTCAGGTCTAGCGTCGCTGGGAAGTTGCCAAGCAAGATCGGAGGCGCCACCAGGGTATCCGGACCCGCATGGAATTTCCATAGTTTTCCATCCGGAACGCCGTGTGCGGTTGTCATGTACAGGTGATTCCCATCAGGTGACACGTTCAGGCCATGAGGTCCCTCCGTCTCAACTGCCATCTCACCAACTGGAGTGGTTTGGTCAAGATCCATTCCGGTCGGACCAAACCGGATGCGGTGGAGAAGGTCTGCGGATTCTGCACCGACGTAGATGTAATAAACCGCATCTGCTCCAGTTTCTTGAAGAGCCGGAGTTAGAGGGGCGCCGCTTCTCGCTGCACATCCTGTGATAGTCAACACTACCGCGGCTTTCCACATATTCATCATCGTACAGCTCCACAAAACATGCTTAGTATGTGGCCTGGGTCATTCAAGATGAAAGCATTCATCTGAGCCGCTTCAGGCCAACTCGCATGCCATATCTTCAGCACAGCACGTTGGCGACTTGATCATACCGTGGCCGTCGGGGCATTTCGATACGTCAACTTCTCTCCCGTCACCTGTAGTGATCGTATCATGGGCCAACTCCTGTCCACACTCCGCGCAGGTAATATTCACGCTCATATCACACTGATCGCAGGTATATGTTGCCATTCCCTCGTCTCCTTGTTGAATGAATTGACTGATTAATAGAAGTCTCTAGTTGGGCACAGTAATAGACTAAGGCGCTGCGGTCACCTATTCAAAAGGCTTGTGCACTCTACCCACAAGCCACGATAATCATCGCTATCATGGGAGCCCTCGCCTGGATCCTTGGGCTAAGCCTCGGGACTTCTTTCGCATGTTCGATCCTTGAGGCTGTGTTTCTCTCTGTGAGCCAGTCCTATATAGCCCTCCTTAAGGAGCAAGGGGAATGGGCCGGGAAATGGCTTGAAGAAGCTCGGAAACACGTTGACGAGCCTATCGCTGCAATTCTCACGTTAAACACTATTGCCCATACGGTGGGAGCGACATTTTCAGGGGCTTTGGTTCAGGAATTGTTCGGAGACCCCTTCCTTACAGCTTTCTCTATAGGGCTAACGTTAGCTGTACTTATTGTTTCAGAAATCATTCCGAAGACTCTCGGGGCGCGGCACTGGAGGCGACTGGCGAAGCCGGCTGCCCACACCTTGCGGGTCATGGTCTTTGTCATGAAGCCTATCCTGTGGCCCCTAGGATGGATCTCGCGCAGTCTCACCCCCAAGGGTGAGCAATCAACACTTAGTCGAGATGAGCTTGCGGTTCTCACAGAAATAGGTCGGCGTGAAGGGACGCTTGACGAAGAAGAATGGCAGGTCATGAATCGGATCATCCGGCTAGATGAAGTCTCGGTAGGCGAAGTGATGACACCGAGGATGGATATGACTGCGATCCCCGTAAATGCCACGATAGAAGAAGTACAGGATATCATGCTGGAGACTGGTCACTTAAGGGTTCCAGTCTACCAAGAGACGGTCGACAATATCATTGGGATTCTCGTGGCTAGAGATGTCTGGCGAGCCTCACATTCTGGTATCCAGGATCTAAATCAACTGATCCGGGATGTCCCCTTTGCACCCGCTTCGAAACCAGTGGAGGATCTGATCCCAGAAATGAGGGCCGAGCGAGTTAAGATGGCTATCGTAGTCGATGAATTCGGAGGAACAGCCGGACTCGTGACCCTCGAGGATCTGATCGAAGAGATTGTGGGAGAGATACAGGACGAACATGAGAGTGACGAACCCATTCCCTTTCAGAGAACAGAAGATGGCTCTCTTCGGGTATGGGGTGGGGTGTCATTGCGAGATGCCATCGCGAGACTCGGTTTTACTCTGATGCCCGATGAGGAAGAGGGTTACGATACGATTGGAGGTTTAGTGTTCGGACGCCTTAATCGCCTTCCCTTGATGGGGGACACTGTCAAAGTAGATGGGGGCGTTCTCCAGGTTTCGAAAGTCCGAGGCCGACGCATTGAGTATCTCCTGTTCTTGCCGGCTGACGAACAGGATCGTTTTCTCCCTTAGGGTACTTCTTCGTCGGGAAGGCTCTTCAACCGCTCTAGTTCGTCCAGTTGTCCAACTACTTCTGAAGCTCTTGACCTGGATTGAGCTTGTTCTTCCATCCAAAAAGAGATGGCTAGGAGGATTGCTCCACAGCTAATCGCCATATCTGCAACGTTGAAAATCGGGAAATCCCATCTTCCGAGGTCAATGGGTCCAATGAAATCTACTACTCCCCTGCTCCAGCGTACCCGATCGTACAGGTTACCTAGGGCCCCTGAAATAACTAGTGAAATCGAGAAGATTTTGAGAAAGTCGGTCTTACTTGCTTGCTTGAGTAGCCCGCCCAGTAGCGCTAGAGCAATTATTGTCACTGGCACAAAAAACCAGCGTGAGTCGTCTCCTATACTGATTCCGAAAGCAGCGCCCTTGTTGAAAGCCAGGGTAAGAGGGATCAGCCCTCCGAATAGCTGACTGCTACTGTATGAGAGCGCTTCGAGGGCCCAGCTCTTTGTGACTAGGTCCAGGATGATAATTGGAGAAAATGTGAGGGCAAAGATTACTAACTTTAAGCGCACGTCGCCTAGCCTCCCGTAACTGATGAAATACTGGAGATTTCTTTAACCCGGTCTGAAAATGGAGGCGGGGGGAGTCGAACCCCCGTCCGCATAGGGCTCCGGCAAAGCTTCTACGTGCGTAGATCGCTGGGTAATCTCACTTCGGGTGGTCAGCGATCAACCAAACCCTTAGCCAGCCGTCTAATGTCTCATCCCCTGACTCGACGGCGGAGCCTGGGAACCAGCCCGACTTATCGTCGCCTCTGAACCTGTCTCGGGCAGGCAGTTAAAGAGACGGGCACGTAAGTAAGCTTACGCAGCCAGCGCCAGATTATCGTTGGCAGCTAAAAATGTTCTCGAAGATTCATGAGGATCGAGACCTCAGCACGCAACTCCACGTTCACCAAACACGTCGAAACCGTGACGCCCCCTATGAATTAATGGATGGGTTTATCAAAAATCTACTCAGGGAAGTTTAGTCCCAATTAAACCCATTAGTCTACCCACCCCCCTACAGTAACCCTATGAATGCACCCCCGTATAAGTTTGGAGGTAGTTCTCTAGGAGAGCCTTAACGTCAGAGAGGCAGGTCGTTCGAAATAGCTTTGTACGGAGTTCACGTCCATCCGGAAGACCCTTTGTGTACCAGCCGAGATGCTTCCGGAAATCGATTATTGCTCTTTGGGGGTCACCCCCAAAAGCAATCGCATTTCCAGCGTGCTCCAAACAGATACTCAAGCGTTCTGCTAGATCGGGTGGTGGTGGACTCGGTTTTCCGTCGAGTACTGCCCTTGCTTCTCTAAAGATCCACGGATCCCCATGGGACCCACGGGCGATCATAATTCCTGCGCACCCCGTCTCGTCCCTCATGCGATAAGCATCCTGGGCACAAGAGATATCTCCGTTTCCGAGGACAGGGATATCTAGTGCCTCAACTACTGCCCGAATCTCACTCCATCGCGCTTCCCCCCTATACATGTCTGCTCGGCTTCGAGGGTGAATACAGAGCACCCGTGCTCCGGCATCTTGGCACTTAAGAGCTATGCCAACTGGGTCACGAGACTCTTCATTAAAGCCGCTCCTGATTTTCACTGTTGTCGGGAGCAGAGTTGCTCTGTCCACTGCTCGAATGATGGAAGCCACTAGGTCTAAGTCACGGAGGCAACCTGATCCTCCATTACGTTTGACCACCTTCTTCACTGGACATCCAAAGTTGATATCAATGAAATCCGGTCCATACGTCTCTGCAACGAACGCAGCAGCGTCTGCCATCATGCCCGGATCAGCCCCAAAAATCTGGATGCCAATCGGATGTTCTTCAGAATCGAAGCGGAGGTATTCGCGAGAGCGAGGAGATCCCATAACTATCCCAGTCGCACTCACAAATTCACTTACTACAACATCCGCTCCGTAGGAACGGCAGAGTCTGCGGAATGGTGATTCACTCACACCTGCCTGTGGAGCTAGGTAAAGAGGAGTGAACTCTCCGGTAAAGAGTTCTAGGAAATCACTAGGCATGAGATAGGTCAGGTCTGTGTAAGTGGCACTTCTCTTCCACCATCGCGCCTTATCGTAACGCCAAGTCCATCAAGGCAGTTAAGCATAGGAATTAGTTGTTTGCGGCTAAGCGGTAGGGCTTCACGGAATGCTGAGGGCCCCAGCTTTGCTTGACCCCCGAGGAGATTGCATACACGCTGGACCGCGGCCTCAAACTCATTCTTTAATACGTAATATCCATCCGCAATAACAACTAACTCTTCTTTTTCTTCAAGGAATTTCAACAATCCCCAGATATCTGGATAATCGGCTAGATGCGGAGGTAAGTCTCCTACGAGGGGAGCTGCCAGCCCCATCGTAGTATAGATATCACGGAGTTCTGTGATCAACTGCTCCTGTCGTGGTGATAGATGTGGCTGGTATCCCTGATTTCTAACCCCACTCCCTTGCCTTTCAAGCTTCCCCGCTTTGGTAAGTTTATCGATAACCGCATCTGCAATTTCGGGAGCAGCCCAGGTAGGTAGGCTAGACCTGAGAACAGGTAGTGGGATTGTGCTACGGAGTGGTTTTTCGATATGTCCATCATGAACTGCGCGTAGGATTAATTCTTCAGCTTCAAGAGCAATTTCTCTAGAAAAAAGCCGGTCGGATGTCTGTAATCCCCCCCCGGCCCGCACTTGGGTAACCGCGTCCCGAGTAACTCCAGGTGGCAATCCAGAAGTGATCGGGAGAGCGTTGGTGTCTATACCGTACCAGGACGCTATTGAGAGTAGAGCTTCGACAGCCACGATTGATTCACCCTCAAGGACCTTTTCAAGTGCGGCCTGGACAGACTTGTCGAGAATTTTTCGTTTAACCGGCCTTGGTTCCGCTACGACCCCCCCTCCGATTGTAATCATCGGTGAATAGGCTCGGAGGATGATTCTATCACGGGCACGGGCGACTACGGGCTCTTCAAGACGGAGTTGTATCCAACCTTGGGTGCCTGAAGAAATCTCCTGTTTCGTCAGCAAGGAGCAACGAGCCATAACTTCTGAGGTGCCGATATGGACACGAACCCTCTGATTGTGCTTAAGGGCCCATTTGGTTCCTGGGATGAGCTGAACATGCGCGGTTAGCATCCAAGAACTCTTCCAGTTAGCATCTGAAACTAGAGTAGTTCCTCGGGCGACCGTTTGCCTATCTGAACTCGCTCCACTGAGTGCCACTGCGATCCGATTGCCAGCATTGGCTGTTTCAACATCACTCCCATGAACTTGGAGTTTACGTATCCGTGACTCGAATTCGTTCGGAAGAATTCGGACATGAGCACCCTTTTTCAGAGTGCCAGTCCATAGTGTCCCGGTGACGACAGTCCCGGTGCCTTGAATTGTGAAGACTCGGTCTAAGGGGAGGCGAGCAAGATCATCATTGTCTCGTTGTCCGATACGTTGGACTGTTTCGGCAAGTTTCTCCATGAGGGCACCTAACCCCTCTCCATTGATTGTGGATGTGAAGACCATAGGCGCTCCAGCATATGGGGTATCTGCCAATAGCTCATCTACATCACTTCGAACAAGTTCACGCCATTCTTCATCCACCAGATCAGATTTTGTGAGTGTGACAACCAATTCCTGAACACCAAGAAGTTCGAGGATATTCAGATGTTCTCTTGTTTGAGGCATGACCCCTTCATCTGCTGCAATAATCAAGAGGACCAGGTCCATCCCGGTAGCTCCCGCTACCATCGAGCGAATGAACGCCTCATGCCCGGGCACATCCACGACTCCCAAGTGCTGGGTACCAAGAGATAATTCAGCGAATCCTAATTCGATTGTGATACCACGGCTTTTCTCCTCTTTCAGACGGTCCGTATCGGTTCCAGTAAGGGCATGTACTAAGGCAGTCTTCCCATGATCGATATGTCCAGCAGTACCTAGGATCAATTGGTTCACTATTGTTCAACATCTTCAGGTAGGAACCGTTGTATGAACTCCAGAGATTTCAGCGGCCTCGATACGACATGATAGTTCAGAAACTGAGAGAGTACTGCGAGATGTTTCTTGGGGTGGTCAATTGTATCGTCGATCCGGCCTTGAACTAATTGCGTAATTTGGAGTCGGGCTCTTGGACCAATTCGAGGGCCATCCACGTTTTGGCTGCACTCAAGGCAAGCTATCCCTCCAGCTGGGAAATCAAACCGCCCAACTTCATCTTCGATAAACTGAAGCTCACATCGAATACAGGTCTTTAGTTGAGGTTCAAACCCGAGTACTCGGGTAACCCGCCAGACACCAGACAGGGCGGCCGTTGGTCCTTGTGCGGAGTCAGCAGATTCCAAGGTGTCTAGCCCAGATTCAATTGCTTCAAAGAGGTCTGGATGACACCCTTGGTCAGCATGCATAAGGACGAGCTCAGCGACAGCTGAGGCCCCCGAGAAGCGAAGGACATCCGTGGCGAGCCCCTCTCGAATCCGTGTACAGGAGAAGTCCTTCATTGTCTGGAGGTCCCGATGGTTTTTTAGGTATAAACTCACGGTACCTGTGGCGAATGTCCCAATTGCCGTATGCCCCCGCCCACTTCGGCCACGCACACCCTTCGCCATAGCACTCACCAGGCCGTGATCTTTGGTATAAAACCTCAGGATTCTACTCGTATCGCCGTAGTCATGTGATCGTAGAAGCACTGCTTCCGTAGTGACGGGGGCCACCTAGTCAGTCCCTATAAAGCGCTGTATGAGTTTTGCCCGCTCCATGAGGTACTTCTTATGTTCTCTCTCGCTCCGGTCCTTTTGGCTCCTAAAGGTTTCGTCTAGAAGCGCGATCCGGTGAAGCGCTGCTTTCCGATCGCCCAGATCAATTGTGGCTTTTTGCGTATTCCCTATGACGGCGTCCCGCTTCAAGAGAAAAAGTCCCGCTCCCCCAAGTACTAGCCCTAGTATCACACTCATCCAAGCGACTGGAAGTTCAAATGGGATTTGAGCTTCGGATAAGTCGATACTCGAGCCTGCTAGATTAGCCCCTGAATATCTACGATAGGTGGTCCCAGGTTCGAGCTCGATTCGTGGGAAAGAATCGAGGCCTTCCACTGTCATTGGAGGTGCCGGTTCCCGCACCAGCAGTTCCATGACTGCAGTTAGGCCCGGCATTGGAATTGATACGAAAGGCTCATCGATCATGTACGTTACGACAAAGAGTCTCTCTCCTGGAGGCAAGGGTGTTCTAATACGAAGTTCGCCCGCTTCTAGGGTTATGTTTTCCGGAGACATCTCCGCTTGCCCTAATTCAAAATCGGTGGCCCCAGGGATTAGTGGGTAGCCCCAGACGAATCCCGGGTCCTCTGAAACCAAGGTCCTACCGGTTTCATTATACACCTCGATAAGGTCAGTGATGTGCCACCGGTCTCCATCGAATTCAAAAAACATATTTCGAATTTCAATCGGAAGATCAGCTCCACCAGAAGGAGCGAAAGCCGTGTCATAAGTCTGGATGTTGTAAATCGAATCTAGATGTTCTGGTTCAGTTAAAGGAGCCCCGAAATAGAGGACCCCATCATGTCTGATAGAAGCAAGATAGATATCTCTTACGGCCGGATCGGGTGGATTAGGTAGAGTTAAGCTGAAGGTTCCGTCGATCCCTAAAGGAACAGAATCTAGCTCCCCCTGGGTTCCCCCAATGAGATGATGAAGGACTACTGTTCCACTTTTTAGTACCTCATTCCCAAGCAGGGCTTGACCTTGAAGAAGGGTGCCCTCCTCGCTTTGAGCGAGAGCAACACTTGTGGTCGTGAAAAGGCCTGTTGTTGTAAGGAGGCTTGCTAGAGCGAATCGGCCCGCATACCGCCAGTGATCAAGGAGTAAAGCGCCCAAAATCCTCAGGGTTAAGCGCTCGAAGATGCTCCTCAAGTTCGTCGGGACCCATAAAGGACGGCGAGGTGGAGGGATCTTTCCCAGCCGACTCAAATTCTCCAGCACTAAGATCTCCAACGATCGCAAGAAGTCCTTCGTGAGCAAAAATTTGCGTATCAGATCGCAGAGCGATTGCTATCGAGTCAGAGGGCCGCGCGTCCAACGAGATAAGTTCACCGTTCTTAAGAACCAAGAGTTCGGCATAGTATGTACTGTCTTTAACCCGACTGATCACGACTTTTTGTAAGCTTCCGCCGAGTTGCTTCATTACGGCACAAAGAAGGTCATGGGTTAGTGGGCGTGCAAATTCCATTGCTGCGAGTTCCGCTGCGATAGCACTAGCCTCCCCTGGTCCGATCCAAATTGGGAGCACTCGTTCGCCCGAAAGTTCTTTGAGCATCACAACTGGGGTATTTGTGGTCCCATCGACCCACAGGCTCTGAACTCTAACTTCAACCAGCAATCGAAGTTCCTCCAAGAGATAGATTCGTACAGCGTACCACACCGAGTGAGTCCCCACAAATACTCCGAAGTGTTTCGTGGGTTTTTCAGAGATCAGAAAGAATAGTACTTCTTGCTCCCCCTGAGTCCGATGTTCCTCGTCGGTACATCATCTGTCTTAACTACCCAAAGCATTCTTCAAGTCCTCTACTCGGTCAGTTAGCTCCCAAGGGAAGAATTGGGCCTCGCTGCCACCCGCTTCTGGAATCCTCATTTCTGGTGTGCGACCAAAGTGACCATATGCTGCTGTCGACGTATAGATAGGTGCCCTCAGTCCGAGTCGCTCGATAATCCCTGACGGAGTAAAATCGAAAACCTCTGATACCGCACGGGCCAGTTCATATTCAGAAACTTGAGCATCCCGAAGATCTGTAACGAGAACAGAAACGGGTTCTGCTACACCGATTGCGTAGGCCAATTGAATTTCACATCGAGTAGATAAACCCGCCGCGACGACATTCTTGGCGGCCCAGCGAGCTGTGTAGGCACCTGACCGATCCACCTTTGTAGGGTCCTTACCCGAGAATGCTCCGCCTCCGTGACGTCCTAAGCCACCGTATGTATCTACAATGATCTTTCGCCCCGTTAGGCCTGCATCACCATGGGGGCCTCCGGTGACAAAACGGCCGGTGGGGTTAATGTGGAACACGCAGTCATCATCAACGAGAGTTTTAGGTAAGACAGGCGTAATGACTTTCTCTATAAGAGTGTTCGTGATTTCAGAATGTCCTACGTCCTCACTGTGTTGGGCTGACACTACGACTGTGTGTATCCGCAGTGGTCGTCCATCCTCATACTCAACAGTTACTTGAGATTTTCCATCGGGTCTTAGCCAAGGTATTTCTCCCGATTTTCGAACATAAGCGAGCTGTCTGGTGATTGCGTGCGCGTATTGAATCGGTGCCGGCATCAGCTCCGGTGTTTCATTTGTTGCGTATCCAAACATCATACCCTGATCTCCTGCTCCACCCGTATCAACACCCATTGCAATGTCACTGGATTGTTGATCAATACTGGTGAGTACGGAACAGGTAAGAGCATCAATCCCATAATCTGCATCGGTATAGCCTATCCGAGATAGAGCACCTCGAACGATGTCAGGAATGTTTACATTCGACTGTGTTGAGACTTCACCCGCTACCAGTGCGAGCCCCGTAGTCACGAGAGTCTCACACGCGACACGTGATTTTGGATCTGATGCTAAGAGATGATCGAGGACAGAGTCGGAAATCTGATCTGCGACCTTGTCAGGATGTCCCTCAGTTACTGACTCGGAAGTGAATAAAGAGCGTGCCAAGTGGTTACCCTGCCTTTACATACTGGTTGTAGTGTCCTGTGATTAACCGCAGGAGACCCTACCTAATCATTAAGAGACGGACAAGTTCCAGCGCCCCTGAAATACTCTTAGGTCCGCTGCGTTACCGATCTCCTCCGAAAGTGTTTCTACGTATGTCATTTCAGTTTCGCCGAACACCCACATCCCGCCATGAGGGATTCTCACTGTGTGGCCAGCAAGAGCCAGTCCTGGAGAAGTCAGGTCCGGATCAGAGGCACAGCGATCCAGAGGGACCCCTTTAGTGAGTAGTTCTAGGTCTAGAACCTCTCTTTTAGCATCCAGGATCTCCTGGACGGGGAGACTACGGGAGGTCACGCGACTTCGATTGACTCTTCACAGAATACACCTAGTTCGCGAGTTGCAGACACTCGGCGCTAACCTAGCCGGGCGCTTATTGAGCGACCAGCCGCGTCAAGAAGTCCTCCATCGCACGAGCAGAGTTATCCCAGGAATATCTTTCTGCGAATCGCCGGGCACGTCGTCCCATTTCCTCACGGGCCTGATGGTCTGACAGCAGCGAACCAATCGCCAGGGTAAGTCTTTGCTGGTCGCCATGCGGAACCAGTAGGCCAGTCTCACCAGAGACGACAGATTCTCGAAGTCCTGGTGAATCGCTGGCCACGGTTGGAGTCCCACAAGCGCTTGATTCGAGACAGGAAATACCCCATCCCTCTTTGGATGATGTGAGCGCGTGAAGCCAGCATGTCCGTAAGAGTTCTAATTTCCTTTTTTCACTGACATATCCCATGAAGTCTACCTGATTGGTGATGCCGAGCTTGATACAGAGAGATTCAAGTCGCCTAAGGTCATCACCTGTTCCTGCGATCTTGAGGGTTACTTCTACACCCTGCTGTGCCAGCTTATCGACTGCGTGAAGAAGTAGGTCGACACGCTTGTACTTCTTGAGTCGGCCTAAGTAGAGGACGGTTGGGTCTACTGAACGAGCATGGTTGGGGTGAGGGGTGTACCAGTCGAGGTCAATTCCGTTTGGGATCACCTTAATCTGTTCAGGATGTAACCCTCTTTTCACCAAATCCTTCTTGGTGCTTTCAGAGACAGCGATTGTAGGAGTGCCAGAGAAGATCCACGGTATCGGTCGTTCGAGCAGCCAGGTCGCTGATGCGATTGGGATTCCGGCTTCCTCAAAGGCAGTTAGGCCAAACAGATGGTGTACAAGTAAGACAATCCTTGACCGAGTCCAGCAAGGTGTGAAGAGGGGCACCTTGTTGAGATCCTCCACTACCACGTCAAATGACTCATGAGAGAGGTGGCGTAGATAGTATGCAGCTGCGGCGAATAAGAAGGTATAACGGGCACCAGTTCGGTGAATATCAATCCCATCATGATCTACTCGTGCAGCACAACCACTCCAGCCGGATGTTAAGAGCGTGACCTCATGTCCTAGCTGGACCATGCGGCTAAAAGTTTCATGGAGATGGATCTCAGCGCCCCCGGCTAAGGGGTTTTCCCGGTCGAGCCAATTCACGACCAGAATGCGCATTGGCTAACCCGTCAGGTTTTGTGGAAATATTTGGTCTTTCGATTGGTCCTTGAAGACTGCATCGAGGACGCCATTCACAAAGCGGGGTGAATCACTCCCGCCGTATGCTTCCGCCAAGAGGATAGCCTCTTGGATAGACACTTTAGGGGGAACCTCGTCCAGATAAAATAGCTCTGCTGTGGCAATCCGGAGGATTCCTCTGTCAATGCTCGAAACACGGTCGAGATGCCAGTTGTCCAATGCCGAACGAATATGAGTATCTATCTCCTCGAGATGATTCTCGATCAGCGTTACTAGCGTTCTTACGTACGGCAGTCTCGTCTGTGAAATAAGACGTGTCGCAGTTGTGTCACTGAGAGCGTCTATCAAGCTGCCACCGAAACCTGAGTTCTCCCATTTGTAATGAATTTGGAGGACCCAGGCTCGTGCTCGTGTTCGATCGATTCGGATTCGGCGAGCATACGTCGGCCCGTCATTCTCACTCAATTACCAGCCAGCCTTGCATAGAGGTCTACCATCTGGAGAGCTGCTACTGCCGCCTCGTATCCCTTGTTGTCTGACCCCTTCCCGGCCCTCGCCAGCGCTTGTTCCCGATTGTCGGTGGTAAGCACACCGAACACAATCGGGATCGATGCTTCCCGGGCAACAGCGGCTACTCCGTCATTTGCTGCGGAGCATACGTAGTCAAAATGAGGAGTTTCACCTCGAATCACACATCCCAAGGTTACGATTGCATCATGACGATCAAGCCCAAGCACTAGCGATGCTGCTTGTGGTAACTCCCATGCTCCTGGGACACGTATGATTTCAATCGACTCCGGCTTCAGTCCGTATTCTGTAAAGCAGCCCATTGCTCCTGCGACCAAGCGATCAGTGACGTCCGTATTGAACTGACTAGCTATGACCGCAATGGAGATGCCGGTAGGGTCAAATTCACTTGGAAAAACAGTGATTGGTGTCCCATCACCACTCATAAGGTGTGACCTAACTTAGCGCGTTTGGTTTCGAGATATCGTTCATTGTGTTGGTTTGGTTCTACCTGCAGTGTCTCAGTACCAGTGATCTCGATATCATAGCCATCCAAACCTACTATCTTCCGTGGATTGTTTGTGAGGAGGCGAATCGAGTGGAGCTTCAGGTCCAGAAGGATTTGCGCCCCAATGCCATAATCCCTGAGGTCGGGTTTGAAGCCCAGTTTTTCATTGGCTTCGACCGTATCTAACCCTTCATCCTGAAGCTCGTAAGCCTTCACCTTATTTCCCAGCCCAATCCCGCGGCCTTCCTGCCTAAGGTAGACGATTGCCCCCTGGCCTTCAGCATCGATCTGTCGCATAGCAGCAACCAGTTGTTCACCGCAGTCACATCTCATAGAGCCGAACACATCGCCCGTCATACATTCAGAGTGCATTCGAACCAAAACACCCGGCTTGCTGCTCGGATCCCCTTTTATAATTGCGAGGTGCTCACGACCATCAAGCATGCTTTCGTATGCTATGACTTGGAACTCTCCATACTTTGTTGGAAGTTCGGCCTCAGCAATACGTTGTATGATCCGGGTTTTTGTCAGCCGGTATGCGACCATCTGAGCCACGGTTATGAATCTGAGCCCGTGTTCAATGGCGAAATCTTTTAGCTCGTGCCGGCGCGCCATCGTCCCATCTTCGTTCAGGATCTCACAGATTACTCCAACAGGAGGCAGGTCGGCCATTCGAGCGAGGTCCACCGAAGCTTCCGTCTGCCCAACTCTTCGGAGAACCCCTCCAGGTTTTGCTCGGAGTGGAAAGATGTGGCCGGGGCGCCTCAGGTCACTAGGGTCAGAGTTCGGGCCTGTAAGGACTTCGATTGTCTTGGCTCTATCTTGAGCACTGATTCCTGTCGTCACACCAAAACGACGATGAGCATCTACTGAGATCGTAAAAGCCGTTTCTTGCGGATCAGTGTTGTGTTGGGTCATAAGCGGAAGATCAAGATCATCCGCTCGCTCATCAGTTAACGCTACACAGATTAGGCCTCGGCCATGTTTGGTCATGAAGTTCACATGATCAGGCGTGACTTTAGCCGCAGCCATGACCAAATCTCCTTCATTCTCACGGTCTTCATCGTCAGCTACGATGACCATCCGTCCCTCTCGGATGTCCGCTATCGCCTTCTCTACTGTTTCGAAGTCCATTGTCTCTCTTTCACACACCCCGTTTTGAGAGAATCTTGCTCACGTATTTCCCAATAAGATCTCCCTCGACATTCACTCGATCCCCAGGTTCAAGATCACCGAGGTTTGTGTGCTGAAAGGTGAAGGGTATCACACCAATCTGACAAACGCAGTCTTGCCGTAACTTGCTTATAGTTAAACTCACGCCGTTGATAGCGATTGATCCCTGCGAGATTGTGAGTGCATAGACGTCCTTATGGATGGAAAAATCCATCATCCAATACTCCCCTTCCTTAACAGATTGAACGAGGTATCCCGTACTATCCACGTGTCCTTGAACGAGATGACCATCTATACGCCCCTCTAATTGAACAGCTCTTTCTAGATTGACCCTTTTACCCACCTCATACGCTCCTGCAATCGTTCGCTCAAGTGTCGGGCCGATAATATCGAAGACAAGGTATTCGGATGTCACAGAAGTTACTGTTAGACAGGCCCCATCTACCGCTACTGACGCGCCCGGCTGCAGTTGGACTGCGAGTACGGGAGCCTTTATAGAAAAACGTCGGATCTCTTGATGGTCCTCGATTCCAGTGATCTGTCCCGTTTCTTCTACTATCCCATTGAACATCAGTCAGATTTCCGGTCAAGCATGATAAGAGTATCCCGACCGTGCAATTGTGGGGGCATTGCTGGGAGAAAGTCCTCCCATTTCAATGTTTCTCCGCTATCGCCGAATGCCGGGATACCCCCTGAGCCAAGTGTTTTAGGGGCAACGAACAAGTATAGGCGTTGAACTAAATCTTTTCGAATTAGGCTATTCGCTAGCTTGGCCCCACCCTCACACAGGACTGATTGAACACCTAATTCCTGAACAACTCTTAAAATTGATTCAAGATCGAGACCCTGATTGGAGTTTGGGACTGAATGGACATGAGCCCCGAGCGATTCAAGCCTTGTAATTTCGCTTTCAGGAGCATCCTGATGGGTGAATATATGAAGAGGGCTGAGTTCCAGATCATCGAATATCGCAGCATCACTGGGAAGTTCAGCACGGGCATCTAGAAGGAGCCTTCGGACCTGGCTTCGCCCTCGCGGGGCCATTCGCACTGTCAGGCGCGGGTTGTCCACTTTAAGGGTTCCATTTCCAATAAGAATTGCGTCGAAGCCTGTTCTCAATCGATGGACTTCTCGTTCCGCTTCCAGGCCGGTTATTTGGGTCCGGACTGCACCAAATGTTCCGATATAGCCATCCATGCTTAAAGCTAGTTTTAGGGCTATGTAGGGCGTTTCATGAGTCGCGACATGAAAAAATGACGGATTCTCTGTTCGTCCGATGATTGAGTCCCATACCGGGCCTATTACTTCTATCCCCCCCCCGGTCAACGTATGCCCCCCACCGCCCTCATCTATCCCGGGTTCAGCCGCCCCGTAAACGACACGAGATACGCCAGCCTGGAGCAATGCCTGAGAACATGGCGGCGTTTTACCCTCATGATTACATGGCTCGAGGCTCACATAAGCTGTTGCCCCCTCCGCTTTGCTCCTAGCAGCTTCTAGGGCAACAATCTCGGCGTGAGGTCCTCCGAACTCCCTATGATATCCCTCGCCAACAACCTGATTATTCAACACAAGAACACAGCCAACGAGTGGATTGGGGTGTACGCGACCCCACCCCCGCCGGGCGATCTTACGTGCCCAGTCAAGGTAGGCCAGATCTTCTCGAGAGAGATTTGCTTGATCAGAAATCTGTACGTCGTTCATCGCTTGACATTAATCATCGGACGCTCAGCCGGGCAGCTAGGCTTAAGAAGCCAGATCCCTGGGTGGGATCAATAGGCCCTAGGGCGTGCCCCTCTAGCATCGGAGGTCCAAAAGCCCAACCGACTTCAGTCGACAGCTGTAGGATTAGTAAACTCAAAGAAACACCACTGAATAGAACTGGACGGAGAAGAACTAATGGAGCGTTAAACTCTGCAGGGTGGCTACCCTTCGGTAATACGGTGAGTTTGACTTCAGAGTTATGAGAATCTAAGCCCGCCCCGGCCATGAACCCTAGTGAAGACATACTTTTTCCGATAGTTAGGCGTACTGAAGAGATCGATGGTTCTATCACAAGACCAGTTGAGTAGTGGCCAGATTCCCAATCAAGGGTCAGGGGACCCATAAACCTGCGGGAAATACTGAGAGCAATTCCGGGAAGGGTGAATGTCTCACGCACTAGTCCAAGGCGCATACCCAAAGAGAATGCTCCCATTCTGCTATCAAGTCCTATTTCCTTTGGGAAGAAAAGCAAATTCCCTTGAGCCATAAGGTCTAAAGAGAACAGCCCACCTACAGTAGGTTTCACTTGAAAACCTTCAAACAATCCTGCGATGAGATTCCCCTGGATTGTCCCAAGTACAAATTCCGTTTTGGCGAGGCCGGTCACACGCTCGTGGGTGATGACTGGAATATGGGCTCTTAGTCCGGCTGCCCGGAACGAAACCTCAAACCTTGGGGCGTTCCTCCTAAGTGGCCCCCAGCTTCCAGGTGCAGCAGAACCCAAACCGAGCAGGAGCCCAGTGTCTGTGAGGAGTCCACGGGCAGCTAGGGTGCCATCAACACATGCGTGTGGAATTTGTGGCGTGCCATCAACACATCCGGAGACCAAAGGTTGCACTTGTTGTGACGAGCCAGTCGATGGTGAGGATGAAACTAATAAAATGAGCAATGCCAGCGCCCGAGTGCTCACCTGTATTTGATTCCTCCCCCATCTATGATTTCTCCAATCACCCAAGCATCGCTCCCCTTCTCACGAGCTGATGAAATCAGTGATGAGGTTTCGGTCTCTTCTACCACAGCGATCATTCCGATACCCATATTGAATACCCGATCCATCTCCTTGGTTGAAACCCCACCTCCTTCCTGGAGGATGCGGAAAGCCGGAGGTATCTCCCAGGAAGATCTATCGATTACCGCCCCTAATCCTTGAGGCAGCACCCTTTGAAGGTTTCCTGGAATCCCACCACCAGTAATATGGGCGAGCCCTTTGATTGAGTTATGGGACAGAGGGTCAATAAGGACAGGGAGATAGCTTTGATGGACGGTCATTAGTTCTTCCGCAACAGATTTCCCCAAGCCGGGGATCTCACTGTCATGAGACAGGCCCATTACGTCGAATATGATATGTCTTGCTAACGTGTAACCATTTGTGTGCAAGCCGGAGGAAGCGTAACCGAGGAGCACGTGGCCTTCCCTGACCCTAGATCCATCTATTAGAGAGTCCTTACCCACGATCCCGACGATAAATCCCGCCAAGTCATATTCACCAGGGGAATAGAGATCAGGTAATTCTGCCGTTTCGCCTCCAAGTAGGGCACAATTGTTCTCCTTACATGCTTCAGCTACCCCTCGGACCACTTCTGATACTACCGCTTCCTCAAGTTTCCCTAGCCCCAGATAGTCAAGAAAAAAGAGCGGCCGTGCTCCTTGGACGAGTATGTCATTTACACAATGGTTTACAATGTCCCGGCCAATCGTATCGTGAACC
>DCAZ01000097.1:15218-23020 GCA_002313925.1 Gemmatimonadales bacterium UBA1120 | reverse complement strand
GATCCCGTTTGATCTCGATACCCCCACAAACATCGGTTCCACATCGAAGCAATTCACAGCTTTTGCCATCATGTTGCAGGAAGAACGTGGAAAACTCTCACTAGAAGATGATATCCGTACGCACATTCCTGAGCTCCCCGAGTTTGACGAGACGATTACGGTTCGACATCTCATCACTCACACCTCTGGACTCCGGGAATTTCTGAATCTGCTCAGAATGAGTGGTCGCCGACTCGATCATGGGGACTACATCAGTCGAGACGAACTCATAGAGATTACGCAAAATCAGCCCGCCCTCCAGAATTCTCCCGGCTCAGAATGGAATTATAACAACACCGCGTTCGGGTTGGCTGCCGTGATTGTTGAGCGGACCTCCGGGCAGAGATTTCATGAATTCATGGCGGATAACGTTTTTGGTCCTCTTGGCATGACCCGCACGGTGGTGCGTCCGACCCCAGAGCACATCGTAGAGGATCGATCTATCGGATATACACCGTCTGAGGACGGATTTCTGGAGATCAGTGATCTCGGTGGTGCCGTGGGTGCTGGAGGCATTTACTCCACGGTAGAGGATCTGCAAATCTGGGTAGAAAATTATGCTAATCCGAAGATAGGAAATGCTGAGATTGTTGAAGAAATGATGACTTCTTATGTGCTTACAGATGGTGAGGAAACCGGATACGGGTACGGACTTAGCATTGATGAACAACGAGGTCTCAAACGGATTCAACATGGAGGCGCCGACGTTGCCCACCGGTCCATGCTTGCCTACTACCCAGAGATCAACGCGGGTATCACTGTGCAGAGCAATCACTCAGAATTCAACAGCAATATCGCCTTTCGGATTGCTGCGTTGTTCTTTGAAGATGAAATGGATCCTGAAGAGGAAGAAGGCCTAGCAGAAGCAGAAGATTTCGACCCCGCTGCTTATGACCCGGAAGACTTTGATGAGATGGTGGGGCGCTATGCGCTTGATACCGCACCCGAGTTCATCCTGACGTTCACACGAGAAGACAATACGCTCTATACTCAAGCGACCGGTCAGTCGCGTTTGGAGATCGTTCCAACTTCGGATTCAACGTTTGCACTTAGCGTCGTTGAAGCATCTGTCACGTTCCATCGGGGTTCTGACGGAGAAATCGAAGGCTCGACGCTGAACCAAGGTGGGCAGCAGCAGCATGCCACGCGATTGGAAGGGTACGAAGCGTGGGAGCCGACGATTGAAGACCTTGCCGCCTTTGAGGGTCGCTACTTCAGCGAAGAGATCGAGGCGTTTTATACGGTGATGATTGAGGAAGCAAAGTTGGTAATGCACCAGAGACGGATTGGCTCTGTTGATCTGATATCTGGGAAAGAAGACGCGTTTAGCGGCCTGGGCGGTGAGTTCGCGGTATCGTTCGAGCGCGACCGCAATAGCCAGGTGATAGGGTTTTATCTTTCGAACGGGCGAACGCGGGACGTTCGGTTTGAACGAGTGCGCTAAAACGAAAGTTTGCTCTCTTCATCGGGGCGACGACCTGCCCGTTCTCCTAGCGACTCCAGGGTGGCACCACATGGTTTGTACGAGCATATGCGATCAACTGGCCAAGGTGCTCATGCATGTCTGCCATCGATATCAGGATGTTGGCATGAACTGGCATGGTACGTCCAAAGTAGCTCGATTCGGTCATACGCTCTGAGTCGTTCATTCCACGCACAACACCGATCAAGTGATCAAATGCCGAACCGAGTTCGCTGATGACCTCATCTCTGGAAAGGGCGCCGGTGCGCCGAATCTCACCCCCGAATCCTGAGGCTGCTCCAGCAGGGGGCTCGTGCCCCCAAGCCGTTGGAAAGATATGACATTCAGCGATGATCAAGCCAAATACGTCGTGGACTGAACGCACCCCTTCCATGGGTCGCCATTCGTACTGGGACTCGTCAAACTCCTGGGCCAAGCCAATAAACTTGTCTTTCATTGTCTCGATATCAGTAGCTTGGATATCCTGCAATGACGGTGCTTGAGCTGAGATCAGAGATGGCAGGCAAAAGGCCGCTACGATAGCAATTGAAACTCGGAATCCATTCTTGCTCATTACCACCCCCAGCTAGGTGAAGAGTTATTCAATACTAATATTTGTACCAAGTGGCACACTCGCCACTATATCTCTTAATTCCATTAAGTTGCGGACCTGTTCTTTTTAAGAGCAAAATGGAATCATTGGTTCAGGCAATCGCTATTCTCGGGATATCAATATGAAATTTTCACTCTTTATCGTACGTAGCCTAATTGTTTTCACTCTGGTTGGTTCATTATCCGGATGTGGGGAGGCAGAGGTCTCATTTGTGGCGACTCTAGAGACCGCAACCGATCTCGGTGTGCGTAACGCACGTATGCCCATCGAGGGGTTGCTCACGAGTGGTCAGGTGACCGAAGAGCAGTACGATGCGCTAGCTGAAGGAGGTTACCGCCACTTCATTTCTCTTCGTCCTGAAAGCGAAGATGGTGCAGGATGGGAGGAAGCCTATGCTGAACCTGGTACATTCAATCGGATTCCGATTGCAGGAGCAGGGGATCTTACTCGAGAGAATGTCGCAGCACTGGATGAATTGCTGGATGAGGCAGGGGATGACCCAGCAGTGCTTTACTGTGCAAGCAGTAATCGGGTTGGTGCTCTTTTGGCACTCCGAGCGTATTGGATGGATGGAGTTCCGGCTGAAGAAGCTGCTGAACTCGGACGGGCAGCTGGTATGACACGCCTCGAGGCACCGGTCCTAGAACTCCTCGGACTTACTGAAGGAAGTGGCCGTTGAATTTCAGACTAGCTGAGGTTTGGATAGCTGATTTCCATGGTGATACGACGCGGTAAGGAATCACTACCGAAACGAACACGGGGAGGTTCGATGAATGGTAAACTGAGGATCGCAAGGATCGCTACGGGAGTGCTACTCCTGATTGGCGTCACCACCTATGTATACACCGCTCCCTATGCAGGCAATCAGGGACTTTCGCGTACGCCGGGTGTGAGAATCGGAGGTATGGTGACTCCCGCTCCGAATGACTTTAGCACGGTCAATGACGTGGGCGGCACTCTATTGATGAAGTTTAGCGGCTTCCCACCGTTCGTGATCTATCTTTCATATGTGGGGACTCCCGAGGGTGTGATCACCGCCACCCGCCCGGACGGTGGATACTGGGCACAGCGTGTGAGAGACGGTGGCAACGACGGATGGTTACGAATCGGTGACGCGAGATATGCGATGCAGGCCACAGAGATCCTGGGTGATGCACGCCTGCCGATGCTAGAACTGTACTCGGGCAAGACCCGCCTTCCGATGGACATAGCAGTGGGTGGACCCGACCCCCTCCGTGACTGGGAGGTTTTCCTCTGGACGTCTCGGTAGGACTTAAAAGCCACTGATGACCATTGCGGTAACGGGAGCAAATAGCAGCGTTGGTCTCAACCTGTTATCGCATCTCACGAATAGCGAAGACTCAGTCGTTAACGCGATAGTACGATCAGATCACGCAGCCGAATCTCTCCCAAGTTCTCCGGCTGTAACGCCTAAGATTATTCCCTATGAAAATGTCGAGCAGCTAACGCGAGCGATCGAAGGTGCATCATGTGTCGTGCACCTCGCGGGGGTTTTGATCGAAAGCAAGATGTCGACCTACAAGAAAGCCAATGTGGACACCGCTGCCGCTGTAGTAGAAGCAGCTCGACGTTCAGGGCCGGAACGGATTGTGCTTGTGAGCGTGATTGGTGCGGACCCTGATTCCCCAAACCGATACCTCCGGTCAAAAGGAGATGCCGAGAGGTTAGTAACTGGATCGGGAGTTCCATCAACGATTATCCGCACTCCGATTCTTCTCGGCCGAAACACAGCAGGCGCGGCCGGGCTTATGCGGGCAGCTACGCAGGAGAAGGTCAGGTTATTGGGTGGAGGGCGCTATAAGATGCGTCCACTTGATCTTGATGATTTGAGTCGGGCGATCTTGGCTGCAATCAAGACTCGACGAGAAGGTGTATCAATCTACGAGTTAGTCGGACCGGAAATTATTCGGTACCGCGAGTTGGTTACCCGTATTGCCAATATGGTGGGGCGAACCCCATCCATAGGCACGATGCCTGTCTGGATAGCTAAAGCGGGTGCAGCTATACGAAGTAGAGCCAAGGGAGGAGGTGTATCTCCGACGGTCATTGATGTCATAATTGCTAATGAAACAGTGGAGATTAATGCGGATGTCGAGTTAGGTATTGAGCTGACTCCATTGTCTATAACCTTAGAGAAGATCCTTTCTGAGTTCGATGAAGCTTAATGAAGCCACCGATATTTGATGGATCTGGATCAGTTCCGAGGCCGAGCCTCTGGAGACGTGCAATCGTCTTCTTTATCACGACATTATGCTTTGTCTATCTCTATTACCGCTTGGCTGGTGCTGCAGCACGGGAGGGCCTTTCTCTTGTTGGCTACATGTCCCAGGTATTTGCTAATGTAGATTGGGTGCCATGGCTGCTGTTGATGATGGCCTACTCCTGTGTCTATCTGGCCATTGATACTTTGGTCGTAACACGCTCGCTGAAGTGGTTCGTGAGGGAGATACCCTATCGGGATATCCTGCCAATCCGTGCTAGTGCCTACATCATCTCGATTTTCAATGAGCAGATCGGCAAGGGTGCTATGGCTTATTACCTCAATAAGCGAGACGGAGTCCCTGGATGGGAAGTTGGCTCGGTCATGCTGTTCATCATGTTTTGTGAAATGTTTTATTTGCTGACCTGGGCCACGATTGGATTCTTGTTCAGCCGGGAGGCACTTCCGGAAAGCTTCGGCCTGATACCCCCAATAGCCTTGGGTGCCGCTGTATTCATCACCCTTTGGATTGCTTTTTTCCGTGGCAAGCTTTTGCCAGAAAGTCAGCTACGGGACAAGCAACTTCTCCATGCCTTCAAGCTGGCCCGCATACGACACTATGGGGGCTTCTTTTTGCTACGCTCTCCGGCTCTCCTTTCAGCTGTAGTGGTTTATACCGTTGCTCTTAATTTCTTCGGTGTCGAGACGTCGTTGGTCTCAATGCTTGGGTATCTACCCGTGATCTTCTTTGCGGCCACGCTACCGACTCCCATGCGTGCGGCTGCTATAACCTCGTGGGTCATATTATTTCCTGGTAACGAGGGCCAAGTAGCTGCATTTGGGTTCGTACAGCACAACTTCTTTATATTTTTCAATGCCACGATCGGACTACTGTTCTTGAGGCGTGCACAGCGTGAATTGTTCGATCAGTGATCGCCCACCTTCTCACGAGTTTCCGATTACTTCTGGTGGTGCCCGTCTCAGTGGGTCTCGCGCGACCAGACGTACTTCCCGAGGTGTGGTTGCTGATCTGCATCACAGTGGGCATCAGCACAGACTATTTCGATGGCATCATAGCCCGACTGACTGAGACCGCATCACCTAAGGGGAGACTCTTTGATCACAGTACAGATTTCCTGTTTGTGACAGGTGGGCTAGGGGGAGCTGCGCTAGCCGGAGACATATCCATTGCACTCCCAATTCTTATTGGGTGTGCCTTTACACAATACGTCTTGGATTCGTTCTGGATGCACCGTGAGAAGGAATTACGAATGAGCACGCTGGGGCGTTGGAACGGTATTCTCTATTTCGTCCCTCTGGTCCTGATAAGTGTCTCGCGCCTCGATCTCATGGATAGTAGCAGCCATCTGTGGAGCACAGTGATCTTATTGGTCAGTTACGGACTCATCCTCTCCACGATAGCATCAATCATCGACCGGGCGATCTCGCCAAGCCAATAAGGACCCGCAGCCCTGCCCCTGCCGACTGAATGGTCGGGTTTCAAGGGTGCTCTACTCCTATGTAGATGTGGGTGTCGGGCTACCGAGGTTCGGGACTATAAGCGTCGTCCTAGGAGCACAGCACTGGGACCCTCTCGCCATATACAATGTGCGTCGAATCCGACTGCACTGAGAGCCACGAGTTCTTCGGTGAGGGAGAAATATGAGTCTTCTTCAGCCCATTCTTCGAAGTGTTGCCAAGCGCGTCCCTCTGGGATTCCGCTAGCAACGAGGTGGCGAGCCCAATATCGATAAAGACGTTCTTTCTCTTTGCCATGAGTTGGAACTGCCGCATCTGCGTTTACGAAGATCCCGCCTGGTCGGAGCGCATTGTATGCCCTTTGGTAGAGAGCCTGTTTCTTTTCTAGGCTAGGCACATGGTGTAGAGAGATACATGCGGTGATGGCATCGCACGCCGGAAACGGGTCATTAAAAGACCTCAATTCAAAGCGAGTACGCTCACCGTACTCAGAGAGTCGTATCCGAGCGTGCTCTAGCATTTCTGGGTCAATATCCCACAATTCGACGATTCCTATTTCAGGATAGCTGAGGAGGGCTTCGGAGAGCCCGCCTGAACCAGACCCTAGATCCAAGACATGGCGGGGTTTGACTTCAGCGGTTAATGCCGAAGCAATTCCTAGCATGGTTTCATAACCTGGAACGAATTGTCGGATCTTACGGTCGTAGGTTGCGACTTCGATCCGCAGGTGCCGACTAACCTTATGAGACATAATCAGGACAGTTCAGCGTATGGATAAAGTGCTCATCACAGGCCCCTTGATTGGGGATTCTGTTAGCAGGCTGGTTGACCATTTCAGGGTCGAGTACTCCAGAAATGAAGTGATGAATCAGGCGGCATTCTCACAGGCCGCAACAGATGCTTGGGGTATCGTAACGATGACGAGCCTGAGCGTAGACCGACACATTATAGATTCCTCTCCAGGGCTGAAAGTCATTTCCAATTTAGGGGTTGGTTGCGACAACATCGACGTGTCGTATGCACAGAGTAAAGGAATCGTCGTCACGAACACGCCAGATGTCCTGAGCGAATCCACAGCAGAGATGGGAATGGGTCTTTTGCTTGCCACGGCCCGCCGGATTATCGAAGGCGATCGCATGGTCAAGGTGGGGGATTTTTCTGGTTGGAAGGTTGATCTCTTGTTGGGATCAGAGTTGAATGGGAAGACGCTTGGCATCTTGGGTTGCGGGCGCATTGGCCAATCCATAGCCCGCATGGCAGGTGGCTTCGAGATGCAGGTCCTTTACTGCAATCGCAGTCGACTCCCGGCCAAGGTTGAAGCCAGACTCCACCTCTCGGTGGTAGACTTCGACGGATTGTTGGAGAAATCTGATTTTCTGGTTATTACGGCTCCCTTGAACAAAGAAAGCCATCACTTATTCGATCTCAAGACCTTTGAGCGAATGAAGGCAAGCGCAATCTTGATCAACATCGGCCGGGGCCCGGTCATCAAAGAAGTCGATCTTATCGCTGCTCTTGAAACGAATCTCATAGCGGGCGTTGCTCTCGATGTATTGGAAACACCTCCGAGTGTCGCCGAGCAATTGAAGGAACGTACAAATGTGACTCTTACTCCACACCTGGGCAGTGCCACGACTGAAGCCCGTAGCGCAATGAGTGACCTTGTTATCGACGCCGTCCTCGATGTCCACCAAGGCCGTGTCCCGAATTATGTAGTCGGGTAGCACGCGTTCAGTAGGGCATACCCATTTTTTCGAATTCGCTTCCAGAAATAAAACTCATTCGGATCTAATGATCCCATATCTATAGCTCCTGAAAACACTGTTGTTTTTATTCCCGGGACCTAAAAGGCTTTTGAGTTACTAGCGTCTCTGGTTTTCGTAAAACCAGAGACCCCCTCCTGACCCACCGAGGAGGATATCGTCATCTCCATCACCGTCGATATCTCCAAAAGCTGGAGCGGCGAAGCCGAAGTCCTCTAGAGCAAG
>DCAZ01000097.1:12118-14835 GCA_002313925.1 Gemmatimonadales bacterium UBA1120 | reverse complement strand
ATGCCTTCTGATTCTGAGCCAACAATAAGATCTAAATCTCCATCGCCGTCGAAGTCATGAAGGACGGGGAGGCTCCGGCGTCCCACATCAAGATCTAAGTATTCGTCACTTATTAGGGTGAATTCTGGTCGGCTAGCAGTTCCGGTATTCTCGTAGAAATTGAGTGTTCCCGAGCTCTCTCCGACGATCATGTCGGCGTCACCATCGGAGTCTAAGTCGCCGAGTGTTGGTGTCGCGTTACGACCTCGTGTCAGGGTAGTGATTGCTGAGTCGACGAGAGTTAATTGGATCGATCCGTCAGTTGCCCGGTTTTCATAGAAACGAAGCTCGTCTTCCCAGGTCCCGAGGACGGCGTCGAGATCACCGTCACCATCTAGATCGGCGAAAGCGGGGAGAAGATGGTAGCCACTACCGATATCAAATTCACCCGACATTTGAAATCTGGGGGATCCTGGGGTCCCTTCGTTAATTAGTTGGTAGAGTTTCCCGTTCTGTGGATCGCCCTGCTCGATCTTGTTACCAATCAGGATATCTAAGTCACGATCTCCGTCGAGATCGATGAGGATGGGAATACTCTCACTTCCCACATCGATCATGGACACGAAGCGGGACGTCTGTACCGTAAAGATCCCCGGGCCAGATTGCTCTAGGTAGTACAAGTTGTCTGCGGTCGTGGTATTTGGATTGAATGCACCACCGAGTGCTCCCACGAGTAAATCCTGGTCGCCGTCACCGTCCACGTCCCCTATGGTAGGTGCGTTGTAGCCACTGGTGTTTAGGGGTTCGGATGAAGGAAATGAGATGGGTTCTCCACCGAGTGAAGGTGACTGACAGGTTCCTGTGTTCTCAATGAACAGTATTCCGGGTTCGAAGTAATCTCCCCAGAAGAGGTCTTCATCTCCATCATTGTCTATATCACCAAGAGCCATCGTGTTTGCTCCGTGCAGGCTCCCCATTTGCGCGATGATCTCAATGTTCTCAAAAAAATCAGTCACGTGTTGGAACTGCGGGGCGCCAAGGGTACCGGAGTTGGTATGCTCATATCGTGTCACTCTTCCCACGAGACGTCCGATAAGAAGATCAACCTGTGAGTCGCAATCTATATCTGCTGCATTCGGAATATTCTGCCGGTCAGAAAATAATGGCTTGCCGTCAACGTCTTTTAGGCTGTCAGCTACCTCAACAAATCGAGGCTCTCGGGGCGTACCTTCGTTACGGTAGTATCTCACATAGCTGAACGGTTGCTCAGCGAGCAGATCATGGTCGCCATCTAGGTCCAGATCGACGAATCGGTACCATTCGCCGACTTCTAGATCCTGGTATCGATCAGTTCTCCAGAGAAATTGTGGACTTTCTCCTGGGCGATTCTCAAAGAATATCACGCTACCTGAAACGTCCTGGACAAAGAGATCGTAGTCTTCATCACCATCGATATCCAGGAGTTGGGGTCGTGGCATATTGAACCCGCCGAGAAACGGATGCTCATACACTTGGCCAGACTGGTCAACGGTAGGAAAAGGGGTGATACGGCGTATATACTCAGGCATAGCAAGGTCGTTGTTCTCGGCCGTCCCTTGGTCATATCTGCCTGGCTGCACTCGTGATGAAGGACCCTCCTCCATTCGAACCCCACAGCCGATCAGAACGAGGCAGGTACTAAGCATACAGATAACCAGGGAAGCACTACGGTCTTCATAAGAAGATGAGCAAGAGGTCATCGGTCTCGAGTTATGGTTGATGAGACCGACATACCAGCTGCGTAGCGACCAACCTCAATGACTGCGATTACGGAACGTGTATCGATATCGATTGCGACGACGGTACCTGGGCGAGTCTGGTCACCACTGATTGATTGGTATGTACCAGCCACGTTACGCCCGGATACATAGACCGTATTGCCGTCCGGTGATACCGCTGATCCATGTGGTTCCGCGAGCGCCGGATGTCGAATTACGTCAATGACTGTCCAGGTCTCTGTGTCGACAACAGTCACGGTATTCGCTGATTGGTTAGGCACCCAGACAGTTGTTCCATCAGTGCTAAATGAAGGGTGCCAAGGCTGTCCACCGACGGGGATTGATTTGACGAGAGCGGGTCGAGGATCGCTTAAGTCAAAAATCAACAATTCTCCACTCACCTGACCTCCGGCGACCATCCAGTCCCCATCCGGGGACAAAGCAAACTGCACCAGCGTATGAGTCGTGCCATCGATGTTATATAGGTCTACTTCCTCAACACCGAGGGGTGCATAAGCAACGGTGTTTTGACCTAAGCTGGCGGTAAAGAATCTTTTCCCGTGCGGGTCTACAACTAATGCGTGTGGTCGTGGGAAAAAGACGTCCACTTCCTCTATTTCCATCGAACTACGCTGTATCACACCGATGCGTTGAGGTGGGTTTACCGCTGCCATTGAACGGCCCACATAAAGGTGATCAGATGTCGGGTCCAAGCTCAACATACCTGGTGCTTCAAAGTTCGACCGGGCTACAAGTCTATTTTGTCGATCGAACTTCAGAATTGTTCCTGCAGAGATCAGTGACACGTACCAAAAAGAGCCATCCGGTTCCACAGCCGTGTGATGTGCCTTAGATGATTCAGGGAAACCAAGTGCTTTTAGATCGACCGTTTCGAGTAGCTCATTACTTTTCGTATCAATTATAGAGACTGTGACCTCTTCCTGGCTGGCCACGTAGAGGAGGTCCTGGGCAGCTAAGAAT
>DCAZ01000097.1:0-11722 GCA_002313925.1 Gemmatimonadales bacterium UBA1120 | reverse complement strand
GTGACTCTGCTACTCGTAACATGAAGCTTACTCCGAAATTGTCCGTGGACGGTATCTAACGACGAAAAGCCCCTCACGGCTGCTTGTCACTACTACAACCCCGCTCTTGAAGTACGGATAGTTTGACCAGGAACCAGTCATGGACGCGTCATCACCACCGTATGGTACGGTATCAAAATTACCTACTAATTGGGGGTTTTCGGGGTCAGAAATATCCAGCACTCTCAATCCACTCTTGTAGTTGGATTGGTACATCGTGTTACCTAGAATGTAGAGGTTGTGATCTGTTGCCTTCGTTTCAGCCATGTACTCTCTAGCTAGGATTGGATCATCTAGGTCGGCGAGGTCCCATATGAGCGTCCGAGTGTTGGTGACGTTCCCGCCGCTTTCATCCAGTTCATCTCCCATGAAAAAGTAGGAGTGATCTTCTGAGAGCCAGCCCTGATGTGAATATCCGACATTAGGATAGGATGCCATTGCGACGGTGAGTGGATTTGACTTGTCAGTCACGTCAGCTATAGAGAGCGCGGTTTCATTTGAACCAAGACAAATTTCATGTCCCTGATAGTCGGTGTCGGGTCCATGATATACTACACACTGCGCATCGTGAGAGTATCCGGTTCGTTGCCGACCTGTCGACATATCTTGAAAACAACCAGCGAACACAGGAGCTAAAGGGTCCTGAATATTGATCATGTGGAGTCCACCACCACATGTCTGTCCTCCACCACTGCTGCCTACCGAATACGCAAACCCAGTCTCTTCATTGATAACAATGTTGTGTGCGCTTGCGATTTGATCATAATGCGCGTCACTAGAGAAGGTCTGCGGATCCGACCCGTTCAGCCCTCTGAGTCGGGTGAGATCAAAGACCTGCATCCCATGTTCTCCCGCTCCATCAGAAACTACATACATATGATCCTGATAGACCTTCATGTCTCTCCAAGTTGAGGCATTAGCTGTTTCCGGCATTGGAAGTCGGCCGAGGTAGGTTGGCATACCCGGGTCAGTTACATCGACAAAGACTGTTTGGTTAGACATGCCTACGAGTACGATTTCTTGACCGGTTTCAGGATCAGTCCAGCCCCAGACATCGTTTGTTACAATTCCACGCTCCGCGCCCATGTGAGCTAGAGGCAGAAACGAAACAAGGTCAACCGATTCACAGTCGAAACCTGAAGCCTCACCTTCTGTCGAGCAGGACACCTCATCACCTGTAATTGCATCCATGCCCAGGACGTCACCCGTAATCCGACCAGCGGAGGTCCAGTTGTTATCCGTGCGTTCAAATACCCAAGCAGCACCGGCACCCCGATCGGCACCATTTGCTACACCTACAGCGATATCGCCTGAAAAATCTACAGTTCTTCCGAAGAAGGCTCGTCCAGTCTCTGCCGAGGAGATCTTAGAGGCCGCAGTCCATTCGAAGGTCTCTCGATTGAACGTGTAAGAGAAAATACGTCCCTGTCCCTGGGCTGCACTAAAGGCCCCGATTAGGGCGGCATTCCCATCGAAGGCTATGGAGCCACCAAATTGTATCGCGCCTGTTGACTCATATGGGGACAGGAGAGAGGCAAGCTGCCAAGTGTCTCCGGCGAGTTCGTAGACGAAGACAGCACCCGTTCCCGCACCTGTGGCTCCGAAATATCCTGGAGCTCCGACCAACGACACATTGTTCTCGATCGCGATGTCAGTTCCAAACATTGTTTCGTCACTAAGGCCGGGCGCCTGTAACTGCCCCCTCTCCTCCCAGGTATCCGAGTCTTCGCTGTAAATGAAACTGTAGACTCTTCCTTCACCATCTGAGCCAAAAGGAGCCGAGATCAACATCTGGTTTCCTTGAAGGGCTATACGAGATCCGAAAGTGTCCCCTTCATCAATATCAGCGGGTCTGATCGTGGAATGCTGGACCCAGGATTCCCCTTCACGACGGAAGGCATAGGCCGCTCCTGTTCGATCATTTTGAGCGATCGTCCCGACCATGATCCAGTCATTAGTGATTGCCAGTCCGGTACCGAGGCTGTCAGCGGGACTCCGGTCTGTGGTTTCAAGTCGCCCTGATTCAATCCAAGTACCGCTTTGGTTTTGGTATACGTAAACTGCGCCAGCCCCTTCGTCGGCACGTGTGGCTGAGATGAGTAACGTGTTTTCGTGTTTAGCTAATCCAATCCCGAAACGGTCACCTGGTTCGCCACTGCTTGGCTCGATTCGCTGCGTCTGAATCCAGTTCCCGGATGGATCCCGCCCGAACACGTAGACGACACCAGAGCGCATTTCGTAGCTGGCTTCTCCTACAAAAACTTGATCGCCGTCCACGGTGATAGCATTGCCGAACGCTTGCGAAGCAACTGGGGTACCCGGCACTGAGGCCAGCAGGGCGACTATCGAGGCTAGGTATATCCTCTTCATGAGGTACTATCTCCGTGTTGTGATTCAGTGCGTAAAGCCTTTCGGCACCTATCTAATCGTCGTTGATCTAACTCCAAGAACTCGCGATGCTGGGTTCCGGTCAAGTCATGAAGTCTACGTGGAGGTTCTCAGAGAGTTCCACGAAACTGAGTTTCGATTGAGCCTGTATGATAACTCAACAATATCACCAATAGATTCTCTAGGTAATCATCTTCAGTTTTAGTGGGGTACCGTCTTGTTCTTCACACCTAGTGGTACCAGACTGCCAGAGCAGAATCACAGCTAGAGTAAGCGTTCGGCGTGTGAAGTGAGTGCCAAACTTACTTAATCGATGACAGGCCCGAGTTCCATCTTGATTGGGGTAGGGGTTTGTCCAAAGCATGTAACGGGAGTGGGTCATGATCAACGCGGTTGCAGTGGCGGGAATCCTAACTCTGTTCCAGGCGGCTCCAACTAGGGTAGAGGTGACCCCGGAGCGTTCAGAGATTGAAGTTCAGGCTACGGCGCAGCTAACTGTTCGCGCTTTCGACGGGTCAGGCCGAGCCATTAATGGAATGCCGGTGCGTTGGATTTCATCGACACCCGAACTCGCTACAATTGATCAAATGGGTCGAGTTCTCGCGTTGAATCCTGGAATGGCACGTGTCACTGCGGTCATTGGGGGAAGACCAAGTGGTTCAGTAACCATCATAATCCGCGCGTTGCCCGCTGCTGAGCTCTCAGTGCAACTAGCGAATGATCGACCGTATGCGACACAAGCACTCCCGCTTCAGGTAACTGCACGGAATCGACTTGGAGAAATCGTAGATGATCCGGATCTTACCTACGCGAGTTCGGACGAATCTGTCGCGGTGGTTGACCCTGCAGGTCTAGTCTTCGCTCGTGCGCAAGGAACTGCTCGGATCAGCGCCTCGACTGGAGCAGTGAGGGGTGGGACGGTGGTCAATGTGAGGGCGGACCCGGGACTTTCCTATTCTCTCAGTCCTACGGAAGCGCAGGTCCGGACAGGAGATGTGATACGGTTGCAGGCCTCGATCCGGTCTCCGGATGGTGAAGTTCAGGGGTTTCCTGAATGGTCGGTGACCGGAACAGGCGCCCAAGTAGAAGATGATGATGGGGAAGGAGTCTTTGTTGCTGAGGAACCCGGGACATACCGTGTATCAGCCCGACTCGGAGAGAATTCGGTATTGAGTGCAGTTGTGCGCGTTGAATCGCGAGATGCGGATGCAGAATTGATTCAAGTTGGGCGCGGCCCGATCTCAGATCATCACTCGGGTGATGTCTGGGTATTCGAAGGTGTAGACGGACGTGATTACGCATACATAGGCACTTTCATGCATGACTGGATGAAGGTGTGGGATGTGACTGACCCGTCAAACCCGATGCTCACCGACTCAATCCAGCTTGATGCAAGAAGAATCAATGATGTGAAGATCCACCCGAACAGCAGATTGGGGATCGTCACGCGTGAGGGAGCGTCAAGCCGCCGTAATGGCATGGTACTCCTGGATTTGGTTACGCCAGCACATCCGACTGTTCTAGGTGAGTATACGGAGACACTCACTGGGGGAGTTCACAACGTTTGGATTGATGGTGACAACGAACTGGTTTATGCAGTCCACAATGGTACTCGAGCGATTCACATCATCGATATCTCAAATCCTGAAGCTCCGAGTGAGGTTGGTCGCTGGCAGATCGATAACCAGCAACGATCGCTACACGACGTCATTATTCAGGAGGGATATGCATACGCTTCATACTGGGATGATGGTGTCGTGATCCTAGATGTCGGTGCTGGATCCCATGGGGGTACGCCACGCGCTCCAGTCCTGGTGAGCCAGTTTAAGTATCCCGTTGGTAACACTCACGTAGCGTGGCGGCATGGACAGTACCTCTTCGTCGGAGATGAGATTTTCCCGCCTGCCTGGGATGCAGATCGTCCGATCGACGCGCGCGGGTACATTCATGTGCTCGATATGAGTGATATGGAGAATCCGGTTGAAGTTGCTAAGTACGAAGTTCCCGAAGCAGGGGCTCATAATGTCTGGACTGAAGGTGACCGGCTTTACGTGGGCTATTACCAGGCAGGTCTCCGAGTCCTAGATATCTCCGGTGAATTGAGGGGCGACCTTTATAAGCAGGGGCGTGAGATCGCTGTGATCAAGACAACGGATGAGAATACGACTACACCCAATTGGGGGATGACTTGGGGGGCTCAGGTTTTTAAGGGTCGCATCTATTCTTCCGACATTAATTCAGGTCTTTGGATCACTGAACTTAAGGAGCGTTCCCGGATAGTCTCGTAGCTGCACTGGGCTAACTCCGTCATACAATAGAGTTGGAAGCTTATGCTCATAGTTAGCCTGAGTTGGGATTAGCATTGCGTATCCCGCTTAATTCTGAGGGCGTAACTAATGCGGTAGAGAGGATCGCTCGTCGCACACCCCTCCTTCGAGATTCTGAACTTTCGGATCAGCTTGGCCGACCAGTGTGGTTAAAGGCGGAATGCCTCCAGGTAACCGGATCATTCAAGGTCCGGGGGGCTGCAGCTCGGCTATCAGCGCTCAATGATCAAGAGCGGATGCGCGGGGTGGTTTCATGTTCAAGCGGGAATCATGGACGGGCTGTCGCCTACGTAGCGCAAAAGTTGGGGATTCCTGCCTCAGTTTGTGTACCAGAGTGGGTTGATCCGGTGAAACTTGAAGGGATAAAGAGGGATGGGGCAGAAGCAGTTCTGGTTGGCTCCACATTTGATGAAGCTGAAAGTCACGCATTTGAACTCTCTGAACGAACTGGCCGAACATATATCTCGGCATACGATGACCCTTGGGTGATAGCAGGGCAGGGGACGATCGCCTTAGAGATTCTCGGACAACTCGGAGAGTCCCCTGCAGCAATCCTGTCTCCACTGTCGGGTGGAGGGCTCCTCGGCGGGATTGCTTCGGTCTTCGCGGAGAGGACTGGGGATCAAAAATGTCGGACTGTGGGGGTTTCTGCAGAAAAGGCTGCAGTAATGCTCGCAAGTGTGAAGGCTGGACATCCGGTTGAGTTGGCTGAGGAAAAGACCCTGGCTAGCGCGTTAGCCGGGGGTATCGGCTTGAACAATCAGCATTCTTTCAAGTTGATCAAGGATTTGGTTCGTGAGCACGTGACTGTGACAGAAAAACAGATTTCGGATGCAATGCGGTACTGTGCTACGGCACTAAGGTTGGTTGTGGAAGGAGGTGGAGCTGTTGCCATTGCAGCAGTCCAGAGCGGTATTTGGGAACCTACAGAGGTTAGGGATGGTCCACTGGTCATCCTTCTCAGTGGGGGTAATGTTGCTGCGGAAACCCTCGCTTCTGTGCTAACCTGACCCCTTCAGTCTCTAATCCCTCATCGGCATGCATCAGGGGGAAAGTGGAGACGTAACTCGAGGTGCCCTATTCAGGTATCAATTTAGTGAGAACAATACCCGCGGGAGCATTTAGCTGAGCGGAGGCATAGGGTGTAAGGCTTGTTTCCTGAATATTGATCTCGATAAGCTTTCCCCCGTTACCGAGGGTTGCAAGCGGCACTGAGGCAGCTGGGTGAACCAATGCACTTGTTCCAACCACGAGGCAAAGATCCGCTGAGCGTGCAAGACGGAAAGCTCGGTCGAGTATCACTTCATTTAGGACTTCCCCAAACCAAACGACGTCGGGGCGCATCAAAGCAGAGCAGCGATCACATTGAGGCAAGGTGTCGATGCTCGTGACATCGATTACCGGGGAACCTGGTCGGCGGGCGTCGCACGCAGAGCAGCGATCTCGATTGATTGATCCGTGCAATTCGATTGGCAGAGCAGGGGAGAAGTCTACATGGCCTGCTTCTTCTGTCGCGGCGCGTGTGTGGAGGCCGTCCACATTCTGTGTAATGATGGCAACTTCAGGATGATCAAGGGCTAGGCGGGCTAGAGCCAGGTGTGCAGGGTTTGGAGAACAAGTCGCTATTAACTCCCGACGCCAACCATACCATTCCCACACAGTTTGTGGATCCCGAGCGAAAGCCGCTGCAGTCGCAAGCTCTTCTGGCCTATGTGATTTCCAGAGACCTTCGGGTCCGCGGAAGGTAGGAACTCCCGATTCTGCAGAAATCCCGGCTCCAGTTACAGCTACGATCCTTCGTGCATTTTCGAGGAGTGCTCTGGCTTGTTCGAGTGTTTCGTTCACTCTCTTGGGATCGACTTACCCGCGGAGGACGGCTGATGCGAGCAACACCCAAGCCAGAATAAATGCTAGCCCGCCCAGGGGTGTCACGGCTCCGAGCCAACGTTGTCCGGTGAGGACAAGAATGTAGAGGCTTCCGGAGAATACTAGGGTCCCCAATAGAAAGAGCCATCCGGCCCATTCAAGTAAGACTGTATCCCAGCGCCCCACAGCCCAAGCAACGCCAAGGAGTGCTAGGGCATGATACATCTGATATCGAACGCCAGTTTCAAACGTTACAAGATCTTCGGGACTCAGGGTTCCTCTCAAAGCGTGAGCTCCGAAAGCCCCGAGACCGACTGCTATTCCGGCTAAGATCGCCCCAAGGCCAAAGAAGATCCGTTCCATCGTGGCGTCCCCCTAAATTTGTAAATGGTTAGGTCCAAGGCGGTCAGTAAGCGAGTGCGTACGCTTCACGACGTGGGTCTGCGGCGGCAGTGAGCGTTCCAGTGTCAGGATCGACATAAATCATCTGCGCTCCTCCGAACGTTGCTGTCCATCCTTGAATAATCTGGAGATCATGGCCAAGCCCAGTGAGCGATTTTTGTACAGAGAAGGGGACGCGGTCCTCTAGTGACACAGAAAGCCCTCCCGAGGAACGGAAGCGAGGTGCCTCGATAGCCTCCTGTGGGGACATCCCAAATACAAGGAGGTTGTGTACGATCTGCAGCAGAGATTGAGTTTGGCTGTCACCCCCTGGTGTCCCGATTGTAAATGCGAGGTCACCGTTATTGAGAGCCAGCATCGGTGTCAGCGTATGGTAGGGGCGCTTGTTGGGGGCGACCTGGTTTGGGTGTCCATCTTCAAGGGTGTAGAGTGAGCCCCGATTGTGAAGCAAGACGCCAGTTTCGGAGTTGAGGAGGCCTGAGCCGAAGCCTGCGAAATTGCTTTGGATCCAACTGACCGCATTCCCGAATTGGTCGACTGCAGTGAGATAAACGGTATCTCCTGAGTCATCAACTGAGCCGTTATCCGTCCCGAATGATTCACTTCCAAATCCCGGTTCTACTTGCTCTGCGGCACGATTCGCGTCCACCAGTCCTGAACGGGTTCGCAAGTACTCTGGATCTAGCATGCGGTCTACCGGCACGTGCGCCTTATCGGGATCCGCGACCCAGCGGTCACGGTCAGCGAATGCCAGTTTCTTGAGTTCAATCATTGTGTGGAGGTAAGACGCAGTGTTGTGGCCCAATGATGCGATAGAGTGACCCTTAGCCATTTCCATATAGGTGAGCTGTGCGACTCCTTGGGTGTTAGGGGGCATCACGAGAAAACTATGATTGAGATAGTCGCCCCTTAGAGGAGAAACCCAGGTTGATGTGTGGGTGGCGAAGTCATCAGCACGAAGATGACCACCTAACTCTTCGATGAACTTAGCCAGACGGTTAGCAGTCTCTCCGCTATAGAAGCCCTCCCGCCCTTCATTCGCGATTCTTTGGAGGGTGGCGCCCAGGGCTTTATTCTTGAGGAGGGTACCAATGGGGGGTGCGCTACCACCGGGAAGGTAAAGTTGTTTTCCATGCTCATTCAACGCACGACCCTGAGATTCAAAGTCTTGAGCTAGTCTCTTTGAGACGGGAAATCCGTTCGTAGCGTATCCAATCGCTGGCTCTAACAGTTGGCTGAATGGCTTTGATCCAAAACGCTCATGGGCATCTAACCATGCGGCGACAGCTCCGGGAACACTCACGGAAAGAGCACCTGTACCGGGGATCTCCGAGAGGTTCTGATTCTTGAAGAACTCAGGTGTCGCGAGGGTACCAGAACGGCCACTGCCGTTGAGTGCGGTAACGTTACCCGTAGCACCGTTAAAGAAAATGCCAAAGGCATCGCCACCGACACCATTCATGTGCGGCCGCACAACAGCCAGGACACCAGCCATCGCGATGATCGCATCTGTTGCGGTTCCACCATCCTGAAGTACTGCTAGCCCCGCCTGCGCTGCCAATGGATGTCCAGCTGAGACGGCTCCATTCACCCCTCGCACGTCTGGTCGGTTTTGCGGTGCGTATGACGTCGATGTCGAGGACTCTGAGTCGGGTGAGTCAGGGGCGGCGCACGATGTTAGGCCAATCGCCAGGGCGACTATGAACGGTACCAGGTTCGATGGTTGTCCTTGAAGCATCATGTTGGTGTCCGGTAGGATGGGGTCTTCATCTGCTTCAGGTTGGTGGCGAGATGTGAAGAACGCCAGGGGCGGTGGTGGCACGTGGGTTCCTGAATTATCGTTCGGGCTGTTTATGTCCTGATTTAGCGAGCGTCCTGTCAGTGTTACCCGCTAACCCCTCAAAGGAAGTACGAAGTAATCAATTATCGTCGATTCGGATCGCGATCATTATGTCCTGTGCTCACGGTCTTAACGACGCGTACGCCTCCTTTGTCCCACCACTACTTCCAAGGATCATGGATGACCTTGGGTTGTCGATAGCTATGGCCGCGACCCTCGCCGTGAGCTTTTCAATAGCGTCTGCTCTCCCACAGCCACTATTCGGCTACCTGGCCGATCGAAAGGGGCGTCGAATCTTAGCAGTCGCAGGCCCTCTTATAACAGGGATATTTGTGGCATCGATCGGCTTTGCAGGCTCATTCTGGGTGCTGGTCTTACTTTTGACCTTGGGTGGGTTAGGGAGTGCAGCATTTCATCCACCGGGAGCTTCATACGCAGTTCGCATTTTGGAAGGGAAGGGTGGGGGTGCTCGCTATTCCATCTTTTCTTTCGGGGGCTCAGTCGGGTTTGCAGTTGGGCCTCTGGCGGCAGTGGGGTTAGTCCAATGGCGAGGTATGGAGGGACTTTGGCTCGCTATGCTACCGGTTGTCATCCTTATGCCCATATTTTTCTTCGGTCTTCCTAGTGGACGTGCTGAAGTTGCTCAAAACAGTGCTCCACCTAGCCTTGGGATGGTCCTGAAACATCTCGCTGGTCCACTGGGCTTAATTTTTGGGATCAGTGCCACGATGGCGTTCGTTCAACGTGCCTTTCTGACGATGGAGCCGATCATCGTCGCCCACTCTGGAGGCTCAGAAACTTTGGGTGCGGTGGCGCTCTCGGTTTACTTAGGAGCACAGGCTTTCGGTACGGTTGCAGGTGGGCTGTTGTCTGACCGCGTCAATCGGTCCTCTCTACTTGTTCATCTGTGCCTTTGGGCACTTCCAGCACATTTATTGGCTATCTGGTTGGGTCCTCAGACTGGACTAGGGCTTGCTGCAACTGGAGTTGCTGGGTTCCTGGCCATGGCTACTCTGCCTCCAATTGTTGTTATGGCCCAAGAGATGATCCCTGGCGCTGCAGCGGTAAGCTCCGGTATCGTGATGGGCCTTGCCTGGGCTACGGGTTCAATTGGCGTGCTTGGTACTGGCGTGCTTGCAGACTCGATCGGGCCCCAACTAGCAACTCTCGTTTCAATGCCGATTATCGTTATCGCAATCCTATTGTCGCTTCACCCTGCGATTAGGCAGGGCAGGGTCGACTCTGTAGCAGGAATCTAGAGATGCCATTACATCTCGTTCCCGTCAGAGATAGGAAGCTATTTCGTCTGGTTAAGCACTCTGTTCCTGTGAAGTTGGTAAAGGGTCGCTCACTCTACACACCTGGGGATCTTGCTCGTGATGTGTTTTTGGTCCACTCCGGATTTATTCGGTTGGTACTTCCAGGTATGGAAAAAGGAGCTGGAGATCGGACTGTTTCGGTAGCAGTGCCTTCGGAACTTTTCGGAGATGAGGCATTCGTAGAGGGGCATCGACGCTACGGCGCGATTGCAGGTTCGACGTGCACCGTATTCCCTCTGCCCAAAGGTAAGGTTCTAGCTGGGCTCAAGACCGCAAAGAAGAGCCTAAACGCGTATTTGGAAGGTGTGGAGCGTGAGTTACATCGCCTCAGACATGCTCAGGGAGGGTCCGGAGGCCCCACGGCGTCACAGCGACTTGCTGAGGTACTTCTCGATCTGGGAGTCCGGTGTGGAGATAAGACCGGACGGGGAATCGACTTGTCAGTCCGATTCACACATCAAGTTTTAGCTGATTTGGCGGGAGCTCACCGGGCTACTGCAACAACGCTCATCAATGACTGGTTATATGATGATGTCATTGGAACAAAGCCTAATGGATGTTTTCAACTCCTTAAGCCACAGGAGCTTTGGGCCTTGGCAGGATACGATCTTAAGGATCCAGCTAAGTAGTATTCTCGTTGACCCAAATCCATGTCCCTCCTAGCTTTTTGCCTTCGTTCCTGAGTTCCTAATCGATGACTGAAATCAGTAGGAATCCGCATCATGTCTAAGCGCCATCCTGGCTCCCGCAGGGCACACCAGGAAGCCCCTACCGATCCTGATGATATTTTTATCGCCAGGGTTCTAGAGGTATTGAATTGGGCTCGTGCCAACCAACAACTTGTCACGATTCTTGGGGTTGTTGTAGCAATCGGCATTGCTGGAGCAGTGTACTACAACGGTTATCGCGAGACACTCGTTGAGCAGGCTGCTGAACAAATCGAGTCTGTACATCAATCTATTATGCTTCAGGATACTGAAGGTGCTAAGAACGAACTCATCATATTTCTGGAGCGCTTCAGCGGCACTGCCTATGAAGGTGAAGCCAGATTACTTCTAGGCGACCTCTATTTACAAACTGCGGATGCTCAACAGGCTCGCCAAGTTCTCGAACCTCTTGGGTCATCACCACGTGACCCGATTGAGTTTCAGGGTGCAGCCCTCCTTGGTGCCGCATATGAAGAAGAAGGTCGATTAGATGATGCTGAAGCGACCTATCTTCGCATCGCTGATCGATCGGAATTGGACTTTCAGATCCGTAATGCATTGAGCAGTGCTGCACGAATTAAAGTCAGCCAGGGGGATGGCGAGGGTGCGATTCAGCTCTACCAGAGAGCCTTGGATACCTTCGAGGCAAACGAGGCTGCTCGGGGCATCTACGAACTTCGAATCCAGGAATTGATGGCGGCTGGGGTTTCCCAGTAGGTCTCTCACCCTGAGGGCTATGGGGTTTTGGTGTTCTTCGGCGGTACTACAATCGCGGGTTAGGGAGGCTTCTATTTAGCGACATTAGGTTCGTATAATATATATTATGTTAACCTA
>DCAZ01000032.1 GCA_002313925.1 Gemmatimonadales bacterium UBA1120 | reverse complement strand
CGCTAGCGCCGATAGCAGTAGCAGAGTTGTTCTGACCCTGCTGAAGAGGACCGGAAGACCATCTATGTTTTTTCGCATATTCACAGTTAGAAATTTCACTACCAGCCCACCGCTAGCTCAAGGGCAAGCCACACTGGCCTCAATTTGCTCTTGTCGCAAAAATCAGGCGAACCTACCCTGCGACCCCGGCCATGACGCCGGATCAGCTCCCAAGAGGCAAGATCACATGAAGAGAGTTCGAGCGGGTCTCACTATACTACTTCTGACAGCATTCTCGTTTCCACTATGCTCGCAAGCATTCGCTGCGATGACTCCGGCCCTGGCACTTACGCTCCAGCAGCAAGAACGTCCGGGTGACCGAGGAGGTGGACCTAGGGAAGAAAATGACTCGGACGGACCGCGTGAATATTCCGAAGTCATCACCGAGGATGCAATCACTAGCGCCGGCATGTTCGACGTCCACGAAGTAGGTGATGACCTTTTCTTCGAGATCCCGCCATCCGAGCTGGAAAATGAAATGCTCCTCATCCAGCGCACGATGGAATCGACGCTCCAGGATCCGGGCTCTTTCTTCACAGGCGGCCCACGCCTGATCGTACAATGGGAGCGGCAAGGAGATAGAGTGATCCTGCGTGGTAAGGATTACGACATGATTGCTGACTCAACAGCTGCAATTTGGAGTGTCGTCTCAGGATTCCGTAGAGGCCCTGTGCTCGCAACGTTCGACGTTGAAGCATACGGTGCTGATAGTTCAGCCGTCATCGATGTCTCAGATGTGTTCCTTACAAATATTCCCGAACTCAACCCGATAGACGGCCTAAACCGTGGGAGAAGCTGGGTGGAAGACAGCTGGTCTTTCGAGGACGCGGTAAACGTCCAGGTTACTCAAAGTGGTTCAGGCAGCGGTGCCGCTCCTGGTGGACGCGGAGGGGGCCCGGGTGGTGGACGTGGTGGCGGACAAGCCCAGACTCGTTCACAGACAGCCAGGGTCTTCTTCAGTATGGCCCGGCTTCCTAAGGAGCCAATGATGCCACGCTGGCATGATGAGCGTGTAGGCTTCAATTCAAGCCGGTCTTACGACTTTACCAGACCGGATAACCGACTGGAGCAGATTCGATTTATTCACCGCTTCAAGTTGGAGAAGCAAAACCCAAACGCTGAAATCTCCGATCCTATCGACCCAATCGTCTATTGGATCGATCCAGCAACACCCGACTGGCTCAAGCCCTGGATCGTTAAGGGTGTGAATGAATGGCAGCCAGCATTTGAGGATGCGGGGTTCAGTAACGCAATCGTGGGTCGTGTAGCACCAACCCCGGAAGAGGACCCAAGCTTTTCGATGTACGATGCACGCCATTCTGCGATCTATTGGCGGCCTTCAACCGTAGCAAATGCAACTGGCGGACAAATCGTTGACCCCCGCTCAGGACAAATTCTTAAAGGGGAAGTCAACATGTATCACAACATCATGGAGTTACAGAAAAATTGGTACTTCATCCAAGTGGGGGCCCTAGATGAGCGCGCTCAATCTCTGCCGATGCCAGACTCTCTTATGGGACGACTGGTCGAATATGTAGTCACCCATGAGATCGGTCACTCGATTGGCTTTCCACACAATATGAAGGCGTCCGCCATGTATCCGGCGGACTCAGTACGAAGTGCCTCATTCCTGGAAAGGATGGGTGGAAGTCATACCGCGACACTCATGGACTATTCGAGATTCAACTATGTAGCCCAGCCCGAGGATAATATCCCATTGGAATACCTGATCCCCCAGGTTGGCCCTTATGACCACTTCGGTGTGCGTTGGGGATACTCGCCGATTCCGGAAGCTGATACACCCGACGACGAGCTCGAGATACTCAATGGATGGGCGCGTGAGCAGGATCGGTACCCGTGGCTGAGGTTCACAACCGCTGATGCTGCAGGATCTGACCCAGAAGCGCTCACTGAAGCGGTTGGTGATGCTGACGCTGTTAAATCGACCACATATGGAATGAGGAACCTTGAGCGTGTCATGAGCATGATGCTCGAGGTAACAGAGAAGCCCGGAGAGAGCTACGACGAGCTAGAGAATCTTTATGGACAAGCCGTGAGCCAGTGGGGACGTTACATGGGCCATGTTACAGCGATTGTCGGGGGCGCTCAGACTCAGGAGAAGTACGGTACAGGCCCAAGATTTGAGCCTGTTGAAAAGGCACGGCAGAGGGAAGCAGTACAGTATCTGGATGAAGCTGCGTTCCACGTACCTGAGATGTTCCTGAACTCAGATATTTTACGCAGAATTGAACCGGAGGGAGTCGTTGAACGATTCCGCACGCAACAGAATCGCGTTCTGACCAGTCTTCTGAGCCAAGCTCGGCTGGAGAGACTTATTGAATTTGAAGCACTCGAGACAAGAAACGATTATGCCTATACCCTCGCAGACCTCATGAGCGATCTGAGCGCAGGAATCTGGAATGAACTCCAAGATCAAACTGTCCAGGTCAACACATACCGTCGCAATGTACAACGAGCCTTCCTAGAGGTGGTCGACGACCGTCTGCACCCGAATGAAGAGGACCTTAACAGCAACTTCAATCCAGCAGCAGCACCGTGGACGTCAGATATTCGTGCCGTGTTGCGCGCAGAACTGGAAGACATCGATCTGCTTGCAGAGCAGGCACTGGCGCGTACCAGCCAAGACATGACTCGCATACACCTCAGAGATGTTCGTTCAGAAATCCAGAGGATCTTAGGAGGGAACGGGAACTAGGCCGACACATGAAGGTTTCTTTATTCGCGACATGTCTCGGTGATCAATTCTACGCGGACGCTTGCGCAGACGCAGTGCGACTACTGCGCTACGCAGGGGTCGACGTTGACGTGCCCCAGTCACAAACCTGCTGCGGCCAACCTGCCTACAATGCAGGCAGAAGACTTGAAGCGATCCGTATGGCATGTCAGACACTCGATACTTTTGACAGCACAGACTATGTGGTGCTGCCATCGGGAAGCTGTGCTGGCATGATACGCTGTTTCTATCCAGACCTCTTAGATAATGAACTTGAGCGTGCTCAAGTTCTCGCTGACCGTACATACGAACTTTCTCACTTCCTTGTGGAAGTATTAGGCATTCAGGATCTC
>DCAZ01000010.1 GCA_002313925.1 Gemmatimonadales bacterium UBA1120 | reverse complement strand
CCACAACCTCCTTGGCAGAATCTAGCTCCCCCATTCGCTCTATAAACTCACCAGTCGGTATAGAGAGCTGTCCATGCTGAGGCAAATCCACGATTTCGCGCTCAAACAACTCTCTAACATCCACTAGCACTGGTGCATGTCCTAGTTCAAATCGCGCGTTTAACTCATCCGGCGTAATCTCAGGCACAACTACATTGTCATTCATAGCACTTAAGGCCCTAAGAGATGGGCGAGGGCGTCAACGGTGCGCTCAGCCCCACCGCGGTGTGTTTGAATATAGCCGAATGCACGGTTCGTCGCGTCGCCATGCTCTTTAGTATCCTCCAGCCAGCCCAAAAGGCTATCGGCTAACCCCTCTGCATCAGTAATTACTTTCGCAGCTCCTTCTTTGAGAAGGTCTATTGCTGCTGAGCTATTCCTGTAGTGAGGCCCAAAAATTACTGGCAGTCGCGCAGCGGCAGGCTCAATGACGGAATGGACACCAGCCCTATGGAATCCTCCTCCGACGTACCCTACATGACCGACGGTATATAGGTCCGGAAGGACTCCGACACGATCAACGATGACTGCATCCACACCGTTAACTGAAGCACTCGACTCAACCTCCTCTAGAGTTCGAGTCGACCAACTCTTTTTCTCTAGCCATTCACGGAGATTGGTAACCCCAAGTTCACTCGGTTCATGGGGAGCGATTACTACTCGGACCTCACCCACTACCCTTCTTATAATCTCCAGTGCTACCAGCAATCTTTTCAAGTCTGCGCTCCACGTAGAACCAGCGATGACGGTAGGCCGGTGATCAGAGTGGAAAGGCGCTAAGTGGGCAGCAGTTGCATCAACATCCAAAACCCTTTGCGCTACTGCATCAACGGCAGGGTCTCCTGTTACAGATATCACTCCAGGGAACACACCTAGGCTCTGTAGCCGATGTGCATCAGCATCCCCTATTGCACATGCCACGGCAAGCCTCTGCCACGTTGCCCTCAGAAAGGTACGCATTGGTTGGCGGAGCCGCCCCGCATTAGAAGGAACGCTCCCTCCGACCAATGCCACAGGTACAGATCTCTTCTGAGCTTCATCAACCAGAACTGGCCAAACCTCTGTCTTGCTAAATATGAGCAGGTCGGGCTGAACCGCTTCTAGGACTCTCCCAGTTGTCTCTCTTAGGTCCCAAGGAAGATAAGCAGATACTTCCACAGGCATCCGACCTGCAAATTCAGCAGCTGATGGGGAAAAGTGTGTGAAAACGACCTGAACCCTAGGAAACCTCGCTCGGAGTGCCTCAATGACCGCGCATGCTTGAAGGCTTTCTCCAACTGAAGGGGCGTGAACCCATACTGTGGGCCGGTGCGGATCACGTTTCTCTTCGCCCCATTTCGCCAATACTTTGTGCGCAACAAGTTTTCCCTTAAGTCCACGAGAGATCTTTCCAGTTCCGTTCGCAAGGATTGGTGCTGTAAAGCGAGCCACACCAACCAAGAAACGGTAAAGAATTCGCCCTCGAAGCATCTGTTAGGATAGATGAGTCTGCGAATCACCGGTAGATTCGAATGATGAACTTCCAGGTTACGGTCCGCTACGGTGGGCGCCAGCAACGGTACCATACATTCACCGTTCAGGCAGACAATGCAAAAACAGCACTCGAGTCCGCAGCCACACAGCTTCCTTTAGATATTGCAGCAGATGTGGATCTAGTGGAACTGCGTATTGCGGTGGATCCAGATGCTCGATCGTACGTTGACGACAAACTGCTTTAACATGCCGGCCAAAGTAAACTACTCGACTCGAAGAAGTAGTTGGATTAGAGCTGCTCTCATAATGGCGCTGATCTGTATCGGGGGATGCTCCCCCATCTATGTGGTGAAAGCAGGGCTCGCTGAGCTTCGAATTCTGCGTGCTCGTCAGGACATCGTTGAAATTCTAGGTGACCCCAGTATCGATGCTGCAACGCGAGGCAAACTCTCGTTCGTGCTCGAAGCACGGCGCTTTGCAACAAATGAGTTGGGGATCGAGGTGGGTGATGCCTACAGGACATTCGCTCAACTCGATCAGGACACACTCGCGCTAGTTGTGTCTGCAGCCCACAAGGACCGGCTAGAGTCAAAAACGTGGTGGTTCCCAATTATTGGGCGGGTGCCCTACAAAGGATTCTTCTCTCTAGACGACGCACAGGATGAAGAAGACAAACTCAAACAGGAGGGTTTCGATACTTATCTTCGACCCACAGCTGCGTTCAGCACTTTGGGCTGGTTCAGTGACCCAATTCTCTCAACGGTACTCCAGGCGGATGATGTGGAAGTGGTTGAGACCGTCCTTCACGAGCTATCTCATCAATACCTCTTCATTCCGGGGCAGGTAACATTTAATGAGAGCTTTGCCACTTTTGTGGGCCGAGTTGGTGCCGCACAGTTCTTCTGCACACGTGATGGGGGTGGTCCGGACACCTCTAAGTGCCTCCGTGCACAGGCTCGTTGGCGCGATTATCAGCGCTTTTCGGTCTTTGTTGATTCTATGATGGTTGAGCTTGAGGGGATCTACGGAGATCTGGAACTCTCCCATGATGACAAAGTGTCTCGTAGAGAAGAGATCTTCACACAGGCACTCATGCGCTTTGATGATGAAATAGCTCCGACATTTGAGTCAGTGACGTTCCGAGGCTTCCGGGAAACCTCGTTGAACAATGCTACACTGCTCTCTCGGATCCGATATTACCATCGGCTGCCAGACTTCGCCCTTATGCTAGAGGAGCAAGGTGGTGACCTGGCTGGATTACTTGCGGAGTTGCGAACCACGATGGACACAGTTTCAGATCCGTTCGACCTGTTACCAGAAGGTACGCCCTAAATCCTGGCCTGCAGTGTGTAGAGCTGGTAGTAGCGGCCATGACTGTCTATCAATTGATCATGGCGTCCGTGCTCAACGATCTCTCCATCTTCAATGACCAGGATGAGGTCAGCACGCTGAATCGTCGAGAGCCTGTGTGCAATGACCACGGTCGTACGACCCTGAAGCAGGTGATTAAGGCTCTTCTGGATCAGCGCTTCGCTTTCCGTGTCGAGGCTTGAAGTCGCCTCATCAAGTAGCAGGATCCTTGGGTTTGCGAGGATCGCACGAGCGATAGTCACTCTCTGCCGCTGACCACCAGACAACTTCACTCCCCTCTCACCGATCACCGTATTGAGTCCATCTGGGAAGCGAGTGGTAAATTCGGTCACATATGCCTGCTCTGCTGCCTCTTGGATCTCATGTTCCGCTGCTTCAGGTCGTGCGAAAAGTAGGTTCTCTCGGATTGTCCCATCGAACAGGAAGTCATCTTGTAGCACAAGACCGAGCTGGTCCCGGTAGCTTGCGAGTTTGACCTCGCGAAGATCGATACCGTCCACTAGAACTCTTCCGCGGTCTGGCTCAAGAAATGTCGCGGCTAATCCAGCCAGCGTCGTTTTGCCTGAGCCAGAGCTTCCGACAAGCGCGATAACCGTCCCTGGGGTCGCAGAGAATGTGATTCCCTTGAGAACTGGCTTGTCCACTTCGTACTGGAAATAGACATCTTCGAACGACATATGTCCGTCGATTTCCGGCATGACGACTGTGCGATCTGGATCGTCGTCTTCCCTCGGCCAGCTCAAGAGCTCTGAGGTACGGTCAAGCCCAGCAAACGCTTCAGTCATCTGAGTGCCTATGTTCGCGAACTGTACAATCGGAGCAAGCAGGAATCCCAGAAAAAGCGTGAACGAGAAAAGTTCTCCGATTGTTAAAGAACCTTGAACAATCAGGAAGCCACCGTACCCCATAACTAGCACACTTGCTAAACCGAGAATAAAAGTGCCCATACTCGTGAGCATGCTCTGGGTGGTAAGTGTCGCCTTTACGTTCTCAAAGATCCGCAACACACCCGCGTGGAAGATTTGTTCTTCCTTCTCAATGGCATGGAATCCCTTGATCACACGTATGCCACCTAGCGTTTCAGTAAGCCTTCCTATCACTTCAGCTCTGATTTGACCACGTTCCCGAAATGCCGGCCTTAGCGTCTTAAGCGCTCTGAATGAGACAAGCGCAAAAGCACCAAGAGGACAAAGCGCCAGTGCGGTCATAACCGGATCAATGCGCACCAAAAACACGAAAGCAACGATGGCGGTAATGGCTCCTCCGACAAGCTGAACCAAGCCAGTCCCAACCAAGTTCCGCACGCCCTCAACATCATCCATGATTCGTGAGACCAGTTCTCCAGACTTCGTATTGTCGAAGATTCGTACCGGAAGTCGGAGAACATGCTTCTGGACCTGGGAGCGCAGGTTGGCAATCAGATGCTGAGCCTCGACCGAGAGCAGCATCGTTAAAGCGTATGAGGTTATAGCCTGGACTACCACTGCCAAACTGACTGCACCAAGTATCAGCCAAAGTGTATCTACATCGCCCGCTACTATGGCATTATCGACCAGGTATTTGGTCGACGCGGGCAAGACGAGGCCACTCACACGGTTTAGAACTATCAGGAGAAGGCCCACGAAGATGAGTTTTCTCCTAGGCCAAATGATCTCTTCAAACGCATGACGCAAGCTCGCACCCGAGATTTTTTTTCTTTGGTTATCCATCAACTATCCAATCATCGAATCTTTTAAATGCTGGGGTTAGGAACATGAGCCAAAAAAGATAGCCATAATTCGATATTCCGCCCTTCTGTGACTTAGCCGGCTCATGTAGGTTGACGTTCCTTTCGAATACTCACAGGGCTCATACACATAATATGAGCCGCGTCATCGAATCTTCGGCACGATATGTCAAACCAAGAGAGGGACAGCTATAACCCCTCCGCCGTTGAGGGGAAGTGGCAGCGCAACTGGGAGGAGCGCGGCACGAACTCCTTGACGTTGGAGCAACTCAAGTCCGCCAAGGACCCGTATTACCAACTCATGATGTTCCCGTACCCCTCAGCTGAGGGGCTCCACGTGGGCAACATCTACGCATTTACGGGCGCAGACGTACATGGACGATTCCAGCGTATGCAGGGTCGGACCGTCTTCGAACCGATGGGCTTCGATGCCTTCGGAATTCACTCCGAGAACTTCGCTTTGAAGATCGGTACACACCCGATGGACTTGATACCAGCAAATGTCGAGAACTTCACCCGGCAACTCAGGCGTATAGGTGGAATGTTTGACTGGAAACATTCTCTAGATACGACTGATCCATCTTACTACAGGTGGACCCAGTGGGTCTTCCTTAAACTCTTTGACGCCGGGCTTGCGGAACAAAAGAAAGCCCCTGTTAACTGGTGTCCCTCGTGTATGACTGTGCTTGCGAATGAACAGGTTATCACAGGCACCTGCGAGCGCTGTACCACCCCGGTAGAACAACGAGAGATCAAGCAGTGGTTCTTTAAAATCACGGACTACGCGCAACGCCTGCTCGACAACCTTGCCTTCATCAATTGGTCGGAAACCACTTTGAAAGCCCAAAGTAACTGGATCGGGCGAAGCGAAGGTGCACGACTCAATTTTTCTGTTGTCCACCCGGATGGCCGTAGCACGGGACATAACATTGAGGTCTACACGACTCGGCCAGATACAATTTTTGGCGCCACTTATATGGTTCTCTCTCCCGAGCACCCTCTGGTAGATAAAGTGACAGATGACGAGTACCTCGACTCCGTTTCCGAGTACAGGGAAGAAGCAAGGAAAAGTGATCTGGTCACACGGCAAAAAACCGACAAATCCAAGACTGGCGCTTTCACGGGCGGTTTCTGCGCAAACCCTGCAACCGGAGAACAAATCCCAATCTGGATTGCTGACTACGTTCTGATGGATTACGGAACCGGTGCGATTATGGCGGTGCCCGGTCATGATCAGCGGGATTTTGAGTTTGCCACTGCCTTTGATCTTCCCATAAAGCGGGTCGTGGCAGGACCAACAGAAAGCGCAGACACACCATTATCAGAAGCGTATATCGGCCCAGGTTGCCTTGTGAACTCTGGTGAGTTTGATGAAACGGACATTTCTGACTCCGTTAGAGTGCTCACCGAATGGGTAGAAGGGAACGGATGGGGCGAGGGCACAGTCAACTTCCGTCTGCACGATTGGTGTATCTCTCGACAGCGCTACTGGGGACCACCCATCCCTATCATCCATTGTGATAACTGTGGTTCCGTTCCGGTTTCTGAAGAGGATCTACCCGTAATTCTTCCTCGGGTGGAGGATTTTAAACCGGATGACTCAGGCGTGAGCCCACTAGCCCGCGTCGAGGAGTGGTATCAAACCACATGTCCTGAGTGCGGAGGAGAAGCACGACGAGAAACTGATGTATCCGATACTTTCCTGGATTCGGGATGGTACTTTCTGCGGTATCCGTCGACTGACTTTGAGGACACACCATTCGACCCCGAGATCACTAGACACTGGCTGCCAGTGGATGCGTATATCGGCGGAAATGAGCATGCAGTGCTCCATCTGCTGTACTCGCGCTTTCTTACAATGGTACTGAAAGATCTAGGCTATCTAGATTTTGAGGAGCCATATGAAGTCTTCCGTGCGCATGGGCTAATCATTGCTGACGGTGCGAAAATGTCGAAGAGCCGGGGAAATGTGATTATCCCCGACCCGATTATTGAAGAATTTGGAGCTGACGCATTCCGGATTTATCTCATGTTTCTAGGACCATTTGAGGAAGGTGGCGACTACAGAACGGAAGGGATCCAGGGTCCCTATGGGTTCCTGCATCGACTTTGGGACACTGCGTTGAACGCAAACGAAGGCGCCCCTGATCCTAATGTGGAGCGGAAGGTACACCAGACAGTCAAGCAAGTGACCGAACAGCTCCCAGAGCTCGGCTACAACACATCGATAGCAGCGATGATGGAATGTTTGAACACAATCCGATCTGGAGGACGGCAAGCCACTCGTACCGAAGTGGAACCGCTTATCACGATGATCGCTCCCTTCGCGCCGCACCTTGCAGAGGAAGTCTGGGAACACTTCGGGCACGAAAAAAGCATCTTCGAAGGCTCTAATTGGCCTTCTTTTGATGAATCCAAGATTATCGAGAGTCAAGTTAGTGTTGCAGTTCAAGTGAACGGCAAACTCAGAGGTACTATCAGCGTCCCCCAGGATGCTGCTGAAGACGATGTGATTATCGCAGCCCGTGAGGAGGAGAATGTGGCCCGTTATCTAGATGGTGTTGAAGAACGGAGAATCGTTCACGTTCCTGGACGTCTCGTGAACTTCGTGGTCGGATGACCGACATCAAACAGCAGGCGGTAGATGCAATCCGCATCCTGTCTATGGATGCGGTTCAGCAAGCCAACTCGGGACATCCTGGGACTCCGATGGCGCTTGCACCTGTTGGTTACGTGCTATTCCACAAGCATCTACGTCACAACCCATCTGACCCGCTTTGGCTTGATCGAGACCGTTTCGTGCTATCCATCGGCCATGCTTCGATGCTCATCTATTCGCTTTTGTACCTGAGTGGCTACGACTTGTCTGACGAGGACATCCGTAACTTCAGGCAATGGGGGTCACCAACAGCTGGTCACCCAGAGTACGGCCACGCTCCTGGCATCGAAACGACAACAGGCCCACTGGGGCAAGGTGTTGCCAATTCTGTCGGTCTGGCACTCGCGGAACGCTGGCTAGCGAAGCGCTACAACCGGCCTGGACATGAGGTTGTAGACCATTTCACCTACGCACTATGCTCAGACGGTGACATGATGGAGGGTGTATCCCATGAAGCGGCCGCAATCGCAGGCCACCAGAAGCTTGGTAAATTGATCTGGATCTTTGATGACAACCGGATAACAATTGATGGTGGTACTGAGTTATCGAGTTCGACCAACCAAGCAAAACGGTTTGAGGCTTATGGCTGGCATGTAACACACGTGTCCGATGGGAATGACCTAGAGGAAATAGACCGCGCTATCATCGAGGCAAAACGAGAATCGGAGAGGCCCAGCCTGATCGTAGTAAGAACCACGATCGGGTACGGGAGCCCAGGTAAGGCAGGAACATCAGCAGCCCATGGAGCCCCACTAGGGCAAGACGAGATCATAAAAACAAAGGAGAACCTAGGATACCCCTCATTAGAACCATTTCACGTGGAGAATAGCACGCGTGAGCACTGGGCTGCATGTCTAGAGAATGGCCAAAAACTGCAGGAAGACTGGCAGAAGCGCTTTTCGTTATACCAGGAACAAGCACCTGATTTCGCAGCTGAGTTCTTGCAGGTCATGTCGGGGGAGCTTCCGGAAGATTGGGATGAAAATGTCCCCAACCTTACGGCAGCCGAAAATGAGGATGCTACAAGAGGGTGGTCCGGGAAGGTTCTCCAGGGTGTGGCAAGCGGCTTACCAAATCTAATTGGAGGCTCAGCTGACCTCGCAGGATCAAACAAGACCACCATCAATGGCGCAGACAATTTGCTCTCGTCCAGTCCTGGAGGCCGTAACATCCATTACGGGATCCGAGAACACGCGATGGCCTCAATCATGAACGGGATGGCACTACATGGTGGCATACGCCCATTTGGAGGGACATTCCTTATTTTCTCGGACTACATGCGACCCGCAATCCGGCTCGCGGCACTCATGGGCCAGTCCGTCATATACGTCTTTACACATGACTCGATTGGTCTTGGAGAGGATGGCCCCACGCATCAACCGGTAGAGCAACTGGCAGCCCTTCGGGCAGTGCCGAATCTTTGCGATCTTAGGCCCGGAGATGCTGCCGAAACTGAGATCGCATGGCGAGTGGCCATAGAACGCACAGAGGGTCCAAGCTTTCTGGCACTAACACGGCAGAAAGTTGTTCTTCTCGACCGTCGTGGGATGTTGGCGGGAGCTGAAGGTCTTCGCCGTGGGGGCTATGTGCTTGCCGAGGCAGCAAACGGAACTCCTGAGGTGATCCTCATCGCGAGCGGATCGGAACTTGGAATCATACTCGAAGCGCGAGAACGACTAGAGGCTGAAGGCACTCCAACCAGAGTTGTCAGCCTACCGAGCTGGTACTTATTCGGTCGACAGGAGAAAGACTACCGTGACAGCGTGCTACCGCCTGAAATCTCTAAGAAAGTCTCAGTAGAAGCTGCGAGTACCTTCGGATGGACACGCTGGGTAGGAGCATCGGGATCCTCCCTCGGCTTAGACCATTTCGGTGCCTCAGCACCCTCCGATATTCTCTTTGAGAAATTTGGCTTCACAGTTGAAGATGTTGTGAAGGCGGCAAGGAATGTGGCAACGCTTTAGCTGCTAATAATTAAGAAGCCTGTGAGTCAATTGAGAGATAACCGCAATCGTTATTGCGAGCCATGTTGAGATTTGTAAGTACCCGTGGCAGTACCCCGGTACCGCTAGAAGAAGTCCTCTTCCGTGGGCTAGCGCCGGATGGGGGGCTTTACATGCCCACCTCAATACCATCTCTCGCAGGTAGCCCTGACTCGGAGGACCAGGATTTTCGGGTAAGCGCGGCATGGGCAAGCTCACGTCTTTTCTCTGCTCAACTAGGGGAGACAGAGGCAATAAGACTCGCACTCGAAACGCTGGGCTTTCCGGGACCGCTAGTAGAGATCAGCCCGGGTTTCCATGTTCTCGAGCTTTTTCATGGACCTACCCACTCATTTAAGGATGTGGGAGGGCAGTTCATGGCGGGGCTCATGCAATACGTTCGGTCACCAAGCTCCGACAAGCGTA
>DCAZ01000004.1 GCA_002313925.1 Gemmatimonadales bacterium UBA1120 | reverse complement strand
TCCCGGCCAATCGTATCGTGAACCCCAGTCATAAAAGCCAATTTGATTTTAGTACCTACCCCATCAGCGCTTGATACTAGAATGGGGTCTACCACATCTCCGGGGACCTTATAGAGACCGCCAAAACTACCAATTTCTGAAAGCGTACAGGCGTCCGCGGTAGATTGAACCAATTTTCCGAGGCTCTGCACAGAACGTTCAGCAGCATCCAGGTCAACTCCTGCTTCGCGATACTTCATATCACTCTCAGGCAAAATCCTCTACTCCCTCATCAATCTCAAAAGTTGTCATAGCATTCAGTTGTTTCACACGCCTGAAAATGTCTGATTCAGTCAGGTCCCTAAGGCCATCGATACTGAACTTCTGTACCGCGAATGAACCGAGCACAGATCCATATACTACAGCTCGCCGAAGGTCTGCAACTGAGGTGGAGTTCTTTTTCGATATGTACCCAAGAAGCCCTCCTGCAAAAGCGTCACCCGCACCGGTCGGATCAAATACTTGTTCCAGAGGGAATCCTGGTACAAAGAAGACCCAGTCGTCAGCGAAGAGTGCAGCCCCGTGTTCACCCTTTTTTATCACAACCACCCGAGGTCCCCTTTCTTGGATCCATCGGGATGCTTGAAGTAGGTTTGTTTTCTCCGAGAGCTGGCGGGCTTCTTCATCGTTGAGCATAAAGATGTCGACCCTGGCCAGGAGGTCGACGAGGGATTCACGTTTGCCCTCAATCCAGTAATTCATGGTGTCACAAGCTACCAAGGTAGGTGAATCGACTTGGTCTAATACCTGGTGCTGTAAAGTTGGGTCTATGTTTCCTAAGAAAACATATTCTGACTGCTGAAGTTCTTTGGGGATTCTTGGGTTGAATCCTCCGAAGACTCCAAGTCGTGTCTCTAGCGTGTCACGACTGCTTAGGTCTGAATGATACTTCGCTACCCAAGAGAAGCTTTCTCCGCTCTCGATCTGAATTGCTGAAAGGTCTACACCGCGTTTCTTGAGAAATGCAAGCTGATCTAGTGGGTAATCATCCCCTACTACACCCACGACGCTAACATCGCTCAGGAGTGAGGCAGAAGCTGAAAAGAAGACCGCAGACCCGCCGATCACTCGTTCTGCATGCCCGAATGGAGTCTCTACTGAGTCTAGAGCAACACTACCTACTGCAAGGATCGACATATCCAGATAATCCGGTTCAGATAAGAGGTTTCATGTGCCATCGTTCGCTGGCTCCTGCATCATTCTTTTCGGTGCAGTGATCCCTAGGATGGCAAGTCCATTTTGCAACACAATTTGTAATGAACGTGCGAGGACAAGCCGTGCACCCCGAATCTTAGAGTCATCTACGAGTACTGCGAGACTTGGATTCCTGCTTGGATTCCCGGCATGGTACCAAGTATTTGCTGTACTGGCCGTCTGTTCGAGGTATTCACACACGATATGTGGTGCGCAATTCTCAGCTGCACGGGTTAGTACGCTAGGGAAATCTCTAAGCTGGTTGATAAGCTGCCGCTCATAATCCTCTGTAAGGAGAGACAAGTCTGCTGAACCCGATTCAATTTCTTCAGGCATAACTTGTGCCTTGGCGAAGATCGAATGCATCCGAGCATGAGCGTACTGGATCTTATACATCGGGTTCTTGTCTGAGTAATCGAGAGCGGCATCCAGATCAAAAACCATTTGAGCATCCGGTTTTCTCATTTGGAAGAAGTACCTGGTCACATCAGTGCCGACTTCTGTATAGAGTTCCCGAAGGGTGATGCTGGTGCCAGCCCGTTTCGAGAATTTTACTTCACTTCCGTCTCTGACCACCCGAACCATCTGGTGCAATACGTATTCTGGATACCCTTTCGGCAAGCCCAGCGCTTGTAACCCACTTCTTACACGATCAACAGTACCATGGTGATCCGATCCCTGAACATTGATCACACGTTCATATCCTCGTGTCCACTTATGCATGTGATATGCAACATCAGGAAGGAAGTATGTCGGGAGACCATTCTTCCTGACCATCACCCGATCCTTTTGATCACCAAATGCCGTGGTCTTAAGCCAGGTGGCACCTTCATGTACGTACACAAACCCTGTTTGCTTTAAAGCTTCCAACGTTGAATTCACACGCCCGTTGTCATGTAAGGAAGATTCGAGATAGTACTCGTCAAAGTGGACTCCAAAATCATCCAGATCAGAGTCCTGTTCCTCCCGAAGACATCGGACTGAGAAGCTACGTATTTGCTCTACAGCTTTCTTTGATTCATCAAGCACGAACTGATCCCCGAATTCCTCGGCTAGTGATTCGGCAAGTTCATTGATGTATTCCCCATGATATCCTCCTTCGGGTATTTCTTCCTGCCTACCAAACAGGGCCAGATATCGAACCCTTACGCTCTGTGCGAGTTTATCTATTTGTGTTCCAGCATCGTTGTAGTAGAACTCTCGATGCACCTGCCATCCTGTCCACTCAAGTAAAGAAGCGAGCGCATCTCCCAGGGCAGCTTGCCGACCATGACCAAGGTGTAGTGGGCCTGTGGGATTGGCGGATACAAACTCGACCATAACGTGCGCACCTTCGCGGGTGTCCTCTCTTCCGAAACCTTCGTTCTTAGCCACGATCTCGTCTAAGATCGATGCGGCGGTAACCGCAGATAGCCTAAAATTTAGAAATCCAGGCCCAGCCACCTCAATCGATGCAATCCCTGCCGTATCCTTTTCAATAGAAGCAGCGATTTCTACCGCAATGTCACGAGAAGGTCTACCAAGTTTTCCAGAGAGAACCAGAGCAATATTACAGGTAACATCACCGTGGCTAGGGTTGCGTGGACGTTCAAGATCAATCTCCACTTCACCTATTCCCATTTCTCTGATCACCGCATTAAGAGCGGTTTTTATGGGTTCATGGAGCACTGTTCAGTTATCGGATTTGGAGCCAGGTGATCTTGATCCAGAGCTTTTAATTTCAGACTCAGGCTTCTTCTTCGAGGTCTCCTTATTGAGACTTGAGGAGGATGTTTTCTCTACTCCCGAATCCGACTTACTGGTCGCTCCACCACTCTCTGACGAGGCCTTTTTTTTGTAGTCCTCAGATCGGTGATCAGTGATGTAAAAGCCCTCTCCCTTAAAAATAAGACCGGCCCCACCTGAAATCATTCGCTCTGAATCTTCACCGCAATCTGGACACGCGGCTCCGGGGGCCACGGAGATCCTCTGGAAAACCTCAAACTGATGCCCGTTTGGGCAGCGGTAATCGTAGGTTGGCATGGGTAACGAAGCTAACTAGGAGGGACATGGGTGCCTACCCGTGGTAAGCTCCCCATTCTGAACGAAGGGCATCACTTAGTTCACCTAACGTCACACCAGCTTTCACGGATGAAATGAGTCGGGGCATAAGATTTTCATCTCCGCGGGCAGCTGAACGTAGATCTTCAAGTTGAGCCCTAATCTCGACATCTATTCTTCGCTCCTTATATGACCTCAGACGAGTGATCTGTTCCTGTTCCAATAGCTCGTAGTCGGGCTTCTCTATATGTCGACCCTCATCCTCTTCGGTATGTACGTTCACTCCTACGATTGTTCTACGCCCAGCTTCTACATCTAGCTGAACTTTATATGCTGCAGTTTGGATTTCTTCCACCATGTACTCGATAGCTTTGGATGCACCCCCTAATTCTTCAATTGTTTCTAGGTAGTTAAGGGCCAAGCGTTCAATCTCGTCTGTCAAAGCTTCAACGTAATATGAACCCCCAAGTGGGTCTGCCGTTCGCGTTATACCTGATTCAGAGGCAATGATCTGTTGCGTCCTAAGGGCCAGTTTAGCCGCTTCCTTTGTCGGTAAAGTAAGAGCCTCATCGTAGCTGTTTGTGTGAAGGGATTGGCTACCACCGAGTGTAGCCGCAAGAGCTTGTATCGTTACACGGACGACATTATTGAGAGGTTGCTGAGCAGTTAATGTGGAACCACCCGTCTGAGTATGGAATCGGAGCCGACAGGAATTGTCGGACGCATCATAGTGTCGCCTCAAAAGAGATGCCCAGAGGCGACGGGCAGCCCGAAACTTCGCTACTTCCTCGAGCAGGTCATTATGAGCTGCAAAAAAGAACGAGAGACGAGGAGCAAAAGCGTCGATATCAAGTCCGGCTTCGACTGCACGGGCTGTGTATTCCAGACCATTAGCGAATGTGAACGCAAGTTCTTGAGGGGCGGTAGCACCCGCTTCGCGAATGTGGTAGCCCGAGATGGATATCGGGTTCCAATTCGGAAGTTCATCTTTGCAGAAGGCAATAATGTCTGTGGCTAGGCGGAGGCTATTCTCTACCGGGTAGATATATGTTCCACGCGCTACGTATTCCTTGAGAACATCATTTTGTAGTGTGCCACCAAGTAGATTGCGGGCAACATCCTGATCATCCGCAACTGCAACGTAGAGGGCTAGTAAGATCGCAGCAGTAGAGTTGATGGTCATTGAAGTGGATACTTTGCCTAGAGGTATCCCCTCAAACAGGCTTTTCATGTCTTCAAGGGAATCTATGGCTACTCCAACCCGTCCAACCTCACCCATTGCTATTTTAGCATCGGAATCATGTCCCATCTGGGTCGGCAGGTCGAATGCGACGGAGAGTCCCGTTTGCCCGCGTTCTAGGAGGTAGTGGAATCTTTCATTTGTTTGCTGAGGAGTACCGAAGCCGGCGTACTGCCGCATCGTCCATAGACGCTCCCTATACATATCTGGATGGATTCCTCTGGTGAAAGGAAAGGTCCCAGGGGGAGGAGCTTCTTCAGCGTTTGCCGTGTTGTAAACAGTCTCTACTTCAATACCACTGTCGGTGCAAACTGGCTGATCTTTCCTCTTTCCCTTCATTACTCAGATCGTTCCCTCTTCGAGTGGCACAAGCTCTATCAAGATCTTGCCCTTTTCTACTGCATCTCCATTCGCTACATGGATTACCTGGACACATCCGCCTGCCTGTGCCCTCACCTCGTTCTCCATCTTCATTGCTTCTACGATTACGAGCCCCTGTCCTGCCTCAACTGACTCTCCCTCCTCAACTTCTACACTGACGATCCTACCTGGCATTGGCGCAATGACTGCTTCAGGGTGCTGGACTTCATTTTCTTGGAGTTCCACTGCTTTGATAGCCCTACCGAGTCGATCAAGCACATTCACATAGAACCTGCGTTTGTTGCATAGGATGTCCCACGCCCCCCTACCCCGTTTGATCGCGTGGATTGGCTGGGAAATTCCATCTAGGATCAGGCTGTAATCGTTCGTCTTCTCAAGTGTGGCCAAATCGACAAGAACCGATTCTCCATTAATCCTCACTAGGTCACTAGTAATCTCGATTTCAAAAGTCGAGTCTTCCACTCTGACTTCGTAAATCATTGATTCTCGGATCGTCTCAGAACCACGACAGTTTCGATGTGCGCAGTCTGAGGGAAAAGGTCAAATGCTTGATGTTCTATCAATGCATAGGCGGATCCTAGTCGGTTGAGGTCACGAGCAAGGGTAGCTGGATCACAACTAATGTAGATTATCGTTTCTGGGGGGGCATCTAGAATTTGAAGCGGAATTGTGCTCTCCAGCCCGCTACGTGGAGGATTAAGAATCAACAAGTCTACAGGTAGAAAGTTTGATAAGTGTTCTTCAACTGCGCCCTGAACTGTACGGTAATTGGCGCTTCTCTTCTCACAGGAAGACGTTAGGGCGGCTCCATTCACATCAATCCCCACAACGGCGGCACCTGAATTAGCGAGCTGTCGGCCGTAGTAGCCGACCCCACAATATGCGTCGACTGCGCTATCTGGTGACCCAGATGTTGCTATCACGTACTCCTGTAATAGCTGGGCAGCTGCGCGATTAACCTGGAGGAAGACATCGCCGACTAAGAGGAGTTTCTCCCCTACCCATATGTCTTCATGAACTTTGCCATAGACCAATTCTATAGCACCCGTATCTGAGGGTTCATGCCAAACAGTGGATACCGACGGTACCTGCTTCATCAAAGCTTCAGGACTCCAGGCACTCGTTCCACCCTCAATGAGTAGATCTATGCCTGACTTCGAGTTTCGGAGGGTTAGCCGTAGACGTCCTCCCAATGGTAGTCGTCTGGCGCCGGTTCCCCAGTTGTCTCTAAGAGATATCCAGGCAGAAGTTATCTCTGGCTCAGGTAGGATGCACTCACTCTTCACATCAATGACATGACTAGGCCGATCGAGCCCATGTAAGCCGGCCACAACTCTCCCAGCGCGAAGTCTTCTAAGGGTGAACGTCATCCTATTACGGTACCGTGACAGATGTGGTGAGGCCGTGACCGGGACCTTATCGACTTCTAGCCCTCCAATCCTCGACAGGGCTTCTACCACGAACCTCCCCTTCCATTTCAATTGTTCAGAGTATGGGATGTGCTGGAGAGAGCATCCGCCACATTTGTCATAAAGTGAACAAAGAGGATTGCTTCGTTCCTCAGTAGGGCTCAAGATTTCCTCGAGCTGACCCCTCGCCCATCGACGTTTTAGTGCGGTTACTTTGACACGAGTTTTGTCTCCAGGCGCACTACGCGGTATGAAGATGATACGTCCGTCAGGTAGCTCGCCTACTCCTGATCCATCCGAGGCTAAACTGCGGATTGTGACGTCTGCGAGTCCATTAGCAGGTACGTTAAGCATCATCCTCTAGGGGGCTCCCGTAATATCCCTTCTGACTGCCAACGTGACATTTTAGGTGTGGTTCGAGATAAGCGGGTCCGTTGGCCTTCCTTTGCCTCAAGGAGCGCTCCAGCAATCGCAATCGAGCGAATTACTTCTGGATCTACTGGGGCTTCATTGAGCAACTCCGGATGTTCTTCTAAATATCGAATTGAAAGACGCCCCTCTACAAAATCTGGTTCATCCATAACTCTTCGTTGAAATGATGCACAATTTTCAACCCCAAGTAATAGAAGTTCATCAAGGGCTCTGGCCATGCGTTGTATCGCAGCAGTTCGCGTGCTCGCGTGCACTATCAGCTTCCCAAGCAAGGGGTCATAGTGCTCGGAGATGTAATAGCCTTCTCTTATCCCTCCATCCCAACGAACTCCGGCTCCGGTCGGTACCTCGAGGCGGGTCACGGTTCCCGTGGAAGGAAGAAATCCAATTTGCGGGTCCTCTGCGGTGATTCTACACTCGATCGCATGCCCTGATATCCGCACGTCCTCTTGGGTGAAGTTGAGTGCTTCTCCGGAAGCGATACGAATTTGCCAGTCCACGAGGTCCAGACCAGTTACTAGCTCAGTTACCGGATGTTCTACTTGGATTCGAGTATTCATTTCGAGGAAGTAATAGTTCCCGTCTTCATATAGAAACTCGACAGTCCCTGCCCCGGTATATCCGATAGCTGTTGCCGCTTGCACTGCAGTTCGTCCTATGGATTCGCGCTCCGCTGTGGAGAGTGCGTTAGCTGGTGCTTCTTCAACAAGTTTCTGATGTCGACGCTGGATCGAACATTCGCGTTCTCCCAGGTGAACAACTGAGCCCTGCATATCTCCGAGTATTTGAACTTCGATATGGCGAGGTCGCTTAAGCGCGCGTTCTAGATAGAGTGTACGGTCTCCAAAAGCCAAAAATGCTTCTCTTTGGGCTGCCTCGAAGGCCGCATTAAATTGGTCCGCCCTTTCCACTGTTCGCATCCCCTTCCCTCCCCCTCCAGCAGCGGCTTTAACCAGCACGGGAAACCCGATTTCCTGTGCGACTTCTAAGGCCGCTTCAACAGTGGATAGGGGTTCAGTAATCCCTGGAATTATAGGAATACCGGCATTCTGCATGTAGCGTCTTGCCTGGATCTTATCACCCATCACCTCAATGACCTCAGACGAAGGCCCAACGAATATTAGCCCCCCATCTTCCACCGCTTTTGCAAATGAAGAACGCTCAGCAAGAAACCCGTAACCAGGATGAATCGCATCTGCTCCGGCGACCTTAGCCACCTCAATGAGGCGCTCTGCCTTTAGATAACTCTCTGAAGAGGGGGCTGGACCGATGTGGTATGCCTCGTCAGCAGCTAGGACATGTGGTGCCAATCGATCAGGTTCGGAGTACACAGCTATAGTGCGGATCCCACGTTCCTGAGCGGACCTGATTATACGCACGGCGATTTCACCGCGGTTAGCTACTAAAAGAGAGCGGATCAAGGAGTTTATTGAATCAGAAAGAGATAGAAGTTCAATGTTTTAAGCCATTTAAACCAAAAATTGCAAGTGAAATGTCATCAGGTGTGAGTTCAATAGGACGGGGCTACGACTTACTCTATCTCACTCCAAACTGCTTCAACACTCTGGTAGGCTATAATGGGATATTTCCGTGTTTTTTAGGTGGATTTTGGTCACGCTTGTTCTGTAACATGTCCAGGGCGCTAATCAGCCGCTCACGTGTTTCCCGGGGGTCTATCACATCATCTACATAGCCTCTGGCAGCGGCTATATAAGGATTGGCAAATTTTTCTCGATACTCTTCAATTTGTGCGGCTTCAGCAGCTTCTGAATCCTCAGCTTCGTCCAATTCTCGCCGGAACAGAATCTCTACCGCTCCCTTTGGGCCCATCACGGCAATCTCAGCTTGAGGCCATGCTAGGTTGATATCACCACGAATGTGCTTGGAATTCATCACATCGTAAGCCCCACCGTAGGCCTTGCGAGTAATGACCGTCACTTTTGGTACGGTTGCCTCTGCAAAGGCGTATAGAAGTTTGGCTCCATGACGAATAATGCCTCCATGTTCCTGGGCTATTCCGGGCAGGAAGCCAGGGACATCCTCGAAAACGACCAAGGGGATATTAAAGGCGTCACACAACCGAACGAATCGAGCACCCTTGTCCGACGCATCAATATCAAGTGCACCTGCAGAAGATTCAGGCTGGTTCGCCACAACACCTACAGTCCTTCCACCCAGGCGCGCAAAGCCTACAATGATATTCTGAGCGAATTGAGCATGGATCTCATATAAGTGACCCTCGTCGACCACACACTTGATGACTTCCCGCATATCGTATGGTTGATTGGGGTTGTCAGGTACTATTGCTAAGAGCTTGTCGTCTCTGCGGTTAAGGGAATCAGAAGACTCTAGGACCGGTGGTAACTCGGTATTGTTTTGAGGCAGATAACCCATCAATTCACGCACCGATGCTAGGCATTCAGGCTCACTCTCGCATGCAAAGTGTGCAACTCCAGATACTGAAGCATGCACTTCAGCTCCACCCAAACCTTCCATGTCAACATCCTCATGCATCACGGTCTTCACGACATTCGGACCGGTAACAAACATGTAACTGGTCCCCTTAACCATGTAGACGAAATCAGTGATTGCAGGTGAATACACCGCCCCACCTGCGCACGGGCCAAGGACGACACTAATTTGGGGAATCACTCCCGAGGCGAGTGTATTCCTTAGAAAGATGTCAGCATATCCCCCGAGGCTTACAACACCTTCTTGTATACGTGCGCCTCCGGAATCATTTAATCCGATGAGTGGGGCCCCGTTCTGCAAAGCTAGGTCTTGAATCTTCACGATCTTCTCAGCATGAGCTTCAGACAGCGAGCCACCAAAAACTGTAAAATCCTGGCTAAACACATATACCAATCGCCCGTGGATTGTACCGTAACCGGTCACGACTCCATCCCCAAGAATCTTCTTCTGATCAAGTCCGAATTCTACAGATCGGTGAGTTACAAACCGATCTAATTCTATAAACGAGTCTTCATCTAGTAGAAGATTCAGACGTTCACGTGCAGAGAGCTTACCCTTTCCATGTTGGGCAGAGAGACGTTCTTCTCCACCCCCTTCTTCAGATCTGCGTCGCAGTTCCTCTAGCCTTTCAAGTTTCTCATGTATTGACATCATACCCTTAGGCTTCAGCCGATAGGTAGAAGAATGCCTTCATCGATATAAACTACTTCGGTACGCCGGAGAATTCGCCCATCCACAAGTGAGTAAATACCAGCTGCACCCTCAATTTCATGTAACCCTTCGATTGCTATTCTAATTTCTTCTGGAGATTCAGCCCCCCCCTTCAGACCTTCGATAAGTAGAAGTACAGTATCATAACCGAGAGCAGGAACTCCACTGATGAGACTTCTCTGGAAATGCCTTTCGTATGCTTCCCGGAATTGTATAGACGTATTTCTATCTTCCGTACGACCCACAAAGGAAGTAGCAACCACTCCTGTGGTGTGACGAAGGTCTACTGTCTCCAGTACCCGAGGGTCAGTCCATCCAGATGTCCCAAGTATATCAATGGCTAGTGTGTCCAATCCGTAGTGAACTATCTGGGGTGCGATGAACTCCACATCCTCTGGGGGGATGGGTAAAAAGAGTGCGACAGGCTCAAGCATCTCTACATGCAGAGTGTCGTCTTCCTCGAGACCGAGTGCTGCAATCTCCGCAGCCCTCAAAGTATTCTGGGCCTCTATGATTTCTTCACCAAAGAAAGTTGCTCCTACCTGATATGCGTAACGGCCAATAATTGGCAGGCCTAGGCTTCGCGACATCTCCACGAATGCATCGGCCTCTTGAACTGATTCCGAGCTTTGCGAGTGCAATATTGCAATCCGCGTGTACCCATATTCAGACGCGTACCTGGCCATCTCCGCAGCAGCTACCGGATCTGGACCTTCCAGAGAATAAACCCCCTCCCCTGCACGGGAGGCACTTCGGGCAGTGGGTGAAACAAGCGGGACCCCTATCTGACGCGCACTTCCGGCAATCTCAAGAGAAGTATCTTCTAGAAATCCTATCACTCCTTGAATACTTGAATCCTCAAGTTCCCTAACTAGGACTCGAGTGAGCGCCGGGTCACCCTGATCATCCACTGAGGTGATTCGCACGTCTAATAGGGCTTCACTCATTTCCACTGCTGCGACTTCAACCCCTTCGGCTATCAGTTGGGCAAATTCGGCAAGTCCTGGTGGTCCCCCAAAAGGAAGTAGCATCGCAAGCTCAAGGATTATCAGCTCATCCTGAGAAGTATCTTGTAGTGCTTCCTCTGCGACTATGGAGTCTTCAGTTGGGATATCTTGCTTTCGCATTTCTCCCAAACGCCCAGACCCTCCTACCTCGTTCCCACCGGAAATAGCCTGATTTTCAGCAGGATGATTGACCGAAAGCCCACCGGGGGTGCCTGCCAGATGGCAACCACTGGAGATTGCGATAGTGAGAGCTAGCCCGATCGACGTTATCAGAATTTTCTCTAACCGAAATCGCCCAGTCATACGAACGCAGCAGAAAGCGGGAACAAGATCCTACACTTCTGTTGCTGCAAACACCCCATCGCTAGTCCTCTGCAACCTCCGTCTCAGGCTCAGCAGCCTCGTCCTCTTCTGAC
>DCAZ01000014.1:35521-45201 GCA_002313925.1 Gemmatimonadales bacterium UBA1120 | reverse complement strand
GAGAGCCGCTTCGTCCGCCTGGAGGATGGGACTGACCTGGCGGTAGACATTTTCGTTCCTGAAGACGCGGCAGATGACAGCGGATCACTCACAACAAGCTTCCCGACAATCCTAGAGTACACACCATATAACCGCGCCTTCGCTTTGCCGGGTATGGCTTTATGGGAGAGGATAGGCCTCCGTTGGCGTACAGGACTCAAGGAAGCAGTCTTCGACCGATCTCTGTCGCAACCTGTACGCACCATGATCGGCTTAGGGTACGCTTACGTCGTAGTCGATATGAGGGGAACCGGAGCTTCGTTTGGGAGCCAAACACCTCTCATGCCTAGACTCGGATCAGACGGAGCTGAGATCGTGAATTGGATCACCAGCCAACCATGGTCGGACGGGTCTGTGGGAATGAGGGGACAGTCCTACGTGGCCTGGAGCCAGTACGCTACCGCGAGCCAAGCACCTGAAGGCCTTCAATGCATCGCACCGGGGGTCATCATGTTCGACACCTATACCGAAGGAACGAGACCCGGTGGAATAACCACGACTCGATGGCTCTCAGAGTATAGTGATCACCTCCAGGCGTTTAATCTCAGCAAGAATGATCCTGACAATGGATTCTTCCCGGTAGCACCAGTCGTGGATGAAGACGGCGACGGACGATGGATCGATGAAATCCCACTCGCATCGGCCGGCGATGTCACGCTCTTCACTGACGACGACGAACTCCTCTATCCAGACGGACGATCTCGGGAACAACATTACTTGGCTCGAGCCGTAAATGAGCATAAGGACAATGTCTTAGGCCGGCGCTTGCTTGAACCCGACATGCGTTTCTCAGATGCAATCCAAGCGTTTGGAAATGATACCCTCTCCTTCAGTGATACCAGCCCAGGGGCAATGCTTGAGAGGGTAGCCGCATCCGGTGTCTCTATACTAAACCTGGGTGGATGGTTCGATGGTTTCCTGAAGGGCACGACAAAGCTCTTCAGCTCTATGGAACAAGGTTCGGGAATGCGGATGATGATCGGACCCCGTTTCCATGTGCCCGAAGGTGTGACCCCCCCCTACCAAGAATTACTCGGCTACGATGGAGACCTGGCATCCGACGTTGTACTTGAAGAAATCCGGTTCTTCGACTGGTGCCTGAAGGGGATTGATACTGGGGTCTCAGAGGAGGATCCGGTACTCCTCTATGTCATGAACCGCGGTTGGCGTCATGAAAAAAGCTGGCCGCTGGAAAGACAAGAAATTCAGTCACTTCACCTTGGACCCTCTGGATCCCTCGCGCCTGACATAGGAGAGCCTGGATTAGATCACTACAACGTGGATTTTGAGCATACTGCCGACTTCGGTTCCAACGCCACAAATCGCTGGATTCTGATGCGATCTCCAGACTCGCTCATGGTTCGAACAGAGTTAGATGAACAAACGATATTCTATGAAACAGAGCCGCTGGACACTGAGTTGGAGGTCACAGGCCATCCAGTAGTAGATCTCTGGATGAGTGCGAATCAACCTGATGCGGACGTATTTGTGTATCTGAGTGACGTAGCACCAGACGGGACAGCGAACTACATAACGGAAGGTCAACTAAGAGCTGGATTCCACATAATGCAGGATCCCACACTACAAACCCAAGGCCTCCGACCTGTGCGTCCTGAACTTCCCTGGCATGGATTTCGGGCCGGAGATTATGACGCGAATGCGTTTGCAGATGACCATATTGTTAACCTCCGCTTTGATCTTCAGCCCACGAGTTGGGTCTTCACTAAAGGGCACCGTATTCGAATCTCTATAGCTGGAGCAGATGCGGGCAACTTCGAGTTGCACCCGGATCTCTGCGCTACCGGTGTTGCTGAGCAATGCTCGGCCACAACACTTACCTTACACCGAGGTACCGTTTATCAGTCTCGGATTGAATTACCCGTAATCCCACTTTCATAATGAGAACCTTCTGCAATTATGGGTCGCTAATGGAAACCATAGTCCGGTTAAGATCCCACACGTTGCCACTCCTCTTGCTCAGTCTACAGCTGAGTGGATGCTCAACCTGGCAGCCTCGAACTGTGAGCCCGCAAGCGGTGATCGAGATGGAACAACCCTCACGTGTGCGCGTCACAATGGAAGCTCGTGTAGTCGAGGAGACGAGTCCTGATCTGGATCGTGTAGCGCTCAGAGACGAAAATGAGCTGGTACTTAGCAATCCCACTGTGGCCAACGGTATGATCATCGGTACCACAGACGCCGGTCCGGTAGCCAGAGTTGTACTTGGGGATGTTCGCACAATCGAAGTTCAGGAAAGGGACGCTGTACGAACTGGTGTACTCGCGGGTGGAGTCGCACTGGCTTCCACTCTCTTTGTCCTCCTTCTCTCGACTCTTTCTGGCAGCTGACCAGGCAATCGGGGCCGTTACTTGCAAGATGACGCGGTGACTAGATCACCGCTGAACGAGAACATCAGATCAACGTCATCCACTTAGGTGTGTTCCCGTTCCAGGACTAGAGGCTCTACTCACATAACCATCCATGCTTAGGTTACCGCTATCCACATTCCCCGGATGACGGACTTCTGCGAATACTCTATGAGCTTGGGCCTGAATCTTATTCCTCTTTGCCGACACCTCTTTTCGTTATTCATCGCATTTACTGTCGCTTTTCCTCTGCAGATTGCTGCACAAGTGGATATCGAAGCACTCCGGACTGAAGATCCAGAGATGGGGTATTCAGGCTCTATCGGTAGCAACGTGACTGTCCGGACAGGAAATGTGGATTTCATTCAATTTGGACTAAATGCTCGCCTATTCCACGTCAATGACTTGGCAACCACACTGGTGGTTGGGAATGGGGGACTTGGACTTTTAGGACGAAGCCGTTTTGCATCGTCAGGACTGTTGCATTACCGCAAGACCTACCTCTACAACAGACGAATCTCACCTGAGTGGTTCGGCCAACTGAACTATGACAGGTCTCAGCGGCTCGACTTCAGAATGGTCCTCGGTGGAGGAGCTCGGACCGCATTCGCAAGCGGAGAGTGGGGAGAATTCGGCATGGGTGCTTCCCTTGTTCTCGAACACGAGGCCCTAGATCTCCCGGAAGATGCAGTACACCCGGATAATACGAATACAGTCAGATGGAGCAGTTTTCTCACGCTGCGCGTGGTACCGACCGAAGATCTTGTGATTACGTCTACGACCTACATGCAACCCGCTTATAACGACTTTAGTGATCTTCGAATGCTCGGAAAAATTCGTATTGCAACGCCCGTGACTGATGAGTTAGCGCTCACGGTATCGTTTAATATGCGTTACGACAGCGGACCACCGGACGGCACCTCGGCTCTGGATACCACACTGAGGACAGGTATCGCCTACGTTTATTAGACAGCCGTCTAGTTGCCGGCTGCCCTTACTGGGAAATTCCATCCCGGAATCTCAGACTCAGTTCTACCAGCCATAACTTCGGCAATGCGTTCTACGATCGCAGGATGGTCAGCAGATACATCACTCGTTTCTCCTAGGTCACTGGACAAATCATACAGTTCGATCGGTACATCAGCAGAAGAATGTCCACCGAGTCGCACGCCCTTCCAGTTACCCATACGAACAGCTTGTGCACCGTCCCATAGCCCATGGTACTCCCAGTAGAGGGCTTCATGGTCTTGTTGCCGGCCGGTGCCTAACAAGGTAGGGAGCAATGAAATGCCGTCGATATCATCAGGTGCGACACCACCTGTTAGGTCAGCGAGTGTCGGGACGATGTCCCAAAATGCCGACACGTGTTCACTGGATGAGCCAGCCTCGATCATTCCAGGCCAACGCGCGATAAATGGCACTCTGATACCACCCTCGTAGACGGAACCCTTTAGACCGCGAAGTCCCGCGGTGCTCTCGAAAAAAGAAGCATCAACACCTCCTGTGTAAGTGGTGCCGTTGTCACTTGAGAACATCACAAGAGTGTTCTCAGTGAGACCCAGCTCATCTAACAGGGCTAAAAGCTCGCCGATATGCGCATCCATACGCGTGATCATTGCAGCGTACGCAGCCTTCGGCCTTTGGTGTGGTAGATATGACTGATCACCTATATACGGAGCCTCCTCCCATGCACCGTCATATTCAGTCAACGCAGAATCCGGGACCTGGAGTGCGAGGTGCGGAATCGGGAATGGGAGGTAGAGGAAGAAGGGCTCATCCTGGTGCGTATTGACGAAGTCCAGAGCCTCTACTGCCATAAGATCCTGGGCGTAGTCTTGCCCAGTGAATCCCTCATAGGAGGCAGGGTCATCGGGGTTCCCCTCCAGCCTTTGATGTGGCGAAAAATACTCGTTAGCCAATGTGTCCCAGACCTGATTCCGCCACAGGTGCGTCGGGTAGTAGTTATGCGCTTGCTTTTGGTCCAGGTAGCCGTAGAAAAGATCAAAACCCTGCTCGTTGGGGATGCCTGAGGACCCCGGCCCACCGAGGCCCCACTTCCCAACTGCCGCCGTAACGTACCCGACTTCCTGAAGCATACGGCCTAGTGTAAAAGAGCCAGCCGGAAGAGGCATTTGACCGAACTCCTCGCTATCTAGCCACCCGCCAAGCTCGAAGTTGTCCTTGATAAGTCCATGACCTGTGTGTTTGCCACTCATCAAGGTTGCACGTGACGGTGCACATACAGGGCTACCCGAATAGTGTTGCGTGAATCGCATCCCCTCCTGGGCCAGCCGATCAAGGTTGGGAGTCTTGATCAGCGTCTGCCCATAAGATCCCAGTTCACCGTAGCCAAGATCATCCGCCAAGATATACACGATGTTCGGCGGCGACTCATCTAGTGAGACAGTCTCAGAACAGGCCATCAGAGCCATCGATAGAAGAGCAAGAAGCTTGGGAAATCTAATGATTTTACCTGCTTTGTTAGTGATCAATGCGATACACCATATTTCTGGACTTAGGTCTTAGGAGATAGCTCATAAGGTACGGCATGCACACGGGATATACACAGGGATACCGTTCGACTGGCGTGTTTGAGAACTAGTGTCGCATCTTAGCTGCCGTGCAAGACCAGAAAAGGAGAAAGACCCTGAGTTTCAGATTATACATATCGGCAGCTGTTATCGTGCTACTCGCATGCTCCGACACGACGGAGGCGATGACGAGTGGAACTGAGCAAACGTCCGATAATGACTTAGTGCAGGTGCCGCAGGGTTTTGAGGTATCGATTTTCGCCGAAGGCCTATCAGGCGTACGGATGCTCAAGTTGGGTCCTGATGACCGCCTGTATACCGCACGTTCTTCAGCCGGAGAGATTCTACGTTTTGATTTGAATGCAGATGGAACAGCTAATGGCAGTCCAGATGTCGTCGTATCCGGACTCAGTCAGCCGTACGGGCTGGCGTTCCACGAAGGAGACCTCTACATCGGCGAAACCCATCAGATCATTCGCTTGACCGGACCCGGGTTTACTGAAGAAACCGTGATCATCCCAAACCTCCCGACCGGAGGCCACTGGACTCGGGAGATTGCGTTCGGTCCCGACGATCGGCTCTACGTCTCGATCGGTTCGAGCTGCAACATCTGCGAGGAAGCTGACTCTCGGCGCGCCGCCGTGGTCAGCTACGAGGCAGACGGATCTCTTGAAGAGACCGTCGGCGAGGGGCTGAGGAACTCTGCCGGACTCGCGTTCCACCCCGAAACCGGTGAACTCTGGGCAAGTCAAAATGAGCGCGACAACCTCGGGGACGATCTTCCAGCAGAGGAACTCAACATCTTGGTGCCTGGTGGCCCTATCGAACACTACGGATGGCCGTATTGCTATGAGGATGGGTTGCCGAATCCTGAATACCCGGACGCCCAAAGGTGCGCGGGAAAAGTAGGGCCTGCACTGGAGATGCAAGCGCACTCCGCACCTCTCGGGGTGGTCTTTTATGACCACGAGCAGTTCCCTGTCGAATACCGTGGTGATCTGTTCATGGCCTTCCATGGATCCTGGAATCGCTCAGAACGGACCGGATATAAGGTGGTGAGAGTCGAGGTCGAGGACGGTCAGCCTATTTCGTACGACGACTTTGCCACTGGCTGGCTTACCGAGTCCGGGACCGTCGCAGGTCGGCCGGTAGCGGTCGAGGTTGGACCTGAAGGAAGTCTCTATGTATCGGATGACGGCACAGGTCGTATCTGGAGAATCAGATGGGTGGGATAGTAGATCAAAGTTTTAACACTGGTATGCTCTTGGAGAGAAATAAGATGGCGATGTTCAACGAAAGCACTCGACGTGAGTTTTTGGTTCAACTAGGCGGGCTAGGTGTGCTGCTCGCTCAACCACAGCTCGCCTTCGGACAACAGCCGTTGCCCACGAGAATGATCCCCGGGACTGATGAGTCTTTGCCAGTCATCGGCTTAGGATCATCGAAGCCGGTCTTGGAAATTCCAACCGAGGGCACGGAGCCCGTAGCCGCAGTGATACGCATGCTGCTTGAGCACGGCGGTCGCCTTGTGGATACTTCGCCGAGAACCCCAGACATCGATGCCGAGTTTGGGCGTGTACTTGCTGAGCCCGATATACGAGACGGCATCTTCCTCGCGACAAAGATCAATACACCCAGTGAGGAAACTGGTATCCAACAGCTAGAGCAGACTGAAAGACTGTTTGGTCGCCGCACCATAGATCTAGTCCAAGTTGAGAGCCTCAGAGGTCTCCAATCTCACTGGCCGAAGCTTCAGGAGATGAAGGACTCGGGGACAGCACGTTATATCGGAGTCACGGTCTCATCCTATAGAAACTTCGACCGACTCGAAGCGTTCATGAGAACAGGATCTCCGGATTTCGTGCATGTCAACTACTCAGTGATTGAAACACGCGCCGAAGAACGGATTCTTCCGCTTGCTCAGGACCTTGGCATGGGCGTGATCATCAATAGACCGTTTATGAACGGCATGTATTTCGGTCAGGTCAGCGACCGCGAATTACCGCCCTGGACCGCGGACTTCGACTGCGTGAGTTGGGCGCAATTCTCGCTTAAATACATTCTCGCGCACCCTGCGGTCACTTGCGTGCTGACTGAGACGACGAACCCGGAGCACATGGAAGAGAATATCCAGGCCGGCTTCGGACGTGTGCCTGACCAAACCGCGAAGCAGCGGATGAGGGAGGTGTTTAGCCGCTGAGTCCGAAGGTTTAGTGTGGGACTGAAGCACGGGGATACTAGCTCCTAACACATGGTGGGTACGTCAGATTCTCATCGTCTTCAAACCATTCACCACACTCTATCCCATCTTTGAAGGTGCCCTTTGTCCACAACCGACCGTCCTCGAAATAACTCTCATAAGGTCCATCCAATCTGGTTCTCGGTCTTTGTTCTTCTAGCTCTGCTTGCGTCCAGATTTTGAATGCACCCTTCCTGTAGAGTTGACCGTTGTCATAGAACGTCTCGAACAACCCCTCGAATCTTCCATCCCTGAACATCCCTCGCTCATAGACACTGCCGTTCTCGTAATACGATTCGTATGGACCCGTGAACGGTTCACCAGTCAGGGGATCGACCCAAATTCGTCCCTCAATATCGAGGGTATTCATATCCCTTGGTTCCGGCGCTGTTGGCCTGCACCCCAGAACTACTAGGAGTACTACCTGGAGAACAATCCTCATCCAGATCCTCTACGAGTATCCTGAGATCCTGGCAATCGCATGCGCTGCCTCTGCCACGATCTCAGTATTGTCCCTTGCGGTACTGCCATCTGCTAACTCGAACGTGTCTTCGAGACCTGCTCGCGTGTCGTAGCCGCGTCTTGTGGCCTCCTCAATCAGAGGCCACGCGGTTGCTCGAAATCCATGAAGCAGACGAGGCCGATCAACTCCGGCAGCATCGAGCACGGCCTCCATCTCTGCGACGTTGCTCAGGGCGTCTTCGAGAACGCGGTTACGTGGCTCCATCATGAACCTAAGACAATCACTGCCGAGTCCACTCTCGACACATGTTGCGGCAGCATCGGCATTGAATAAGCCCGCCTCAACCCCAACACCGTTCTCGATCAGCAATTGAGCGAGTGCGACCGAACCGGGTTCATTGAAGTTTACCGATGCAAAATCAGGCAATACGGACCACATGCTCACGATCTCCTGACGCCGTTCAGCATCACCGACAATCCCAAAGTGGGTGCTGATACCGATTGGTGTGGACGGGATTATGGAACGAACCGTGGTCAGGACACTGGCGATATCTTCTGATCGCAAACTTTCGTTCACCTCGCTATCACGAACGTGTATGTGGATCGCACCGGCGCCAGCCTCTACCGCATTCTGAGCCGCATTGGCCAACTCATCAGCGGTTGTTGGTAACGCCGGGTGACTTCCAGGCTGGCGCCCACCGTTCAGTGCAGCTTTAAGAAGAAAAGGTCTGATCTGCTCCTGCTGGGTCACGGCACACCCCCCTAGAGCAACGACACCCGCTCCCGCCATAGTGAGGAAAGCGCGTCGTGAGTAATCGGAGCTATGAATCAGAGACATAACTTGATTCTGCTCTTCCTACCTCCTGAACCGCAACCTAGAGGGTTTTATCCCTAGATATAGATCGAAGTGCTGTATGTGCGCAGGGTTCCACCGATCAGGCACTACCCGTCCAGGATTTGAGGATGATACCCGTGTAAGTAATTGCAGTGAAAACACTTCTATCGATAAAGGGTCCCAGAACTCAACTGAGCCTTGTCCACTCCCTGCACCCACCCTACCCTGCCTTCAACCTCTTTTGGCTCATAGAACATCGACGCGGAACTTAGCCATGATCAGAAAAACCATCATCGCCCTGTCTCTTGCCTGCCTAACAGCGGATATGACCAATGTCCTAGCCCAAGATATGCCAACTCTTGGCCCTGACGACTATGACCAGTGGGAAAGCCTAGGCAACGGCGTTCTTTCTCCATCCGGCAACTGGCTTGCCGTATTAATCAGCCGAGTAAGTGACGAGGGTGAACTACGTATCCATCGCACCAACACGGACTCTTTAGTAGTCGTCCCATTTGGTACGCGGCCGGCGTTCAGCAGTAATGGTGCATGGCTCGCCTATGCGATCGGAGTGTCCCCAGATGAGCGAGATGCCGCCCAGAAAGCCGATGAGCCGGTGCACAACTCGATGGGCTTACTAAATCTGAGCACGGGAGATCAGGAGGCAATCGAACACATCGAATCGTTCTCTTTCTCTGATAATGGGGCATATCTCGCCATCGAACGCTACAAGCCGGAAGACAAGGAAAGTGACGGCGTCGATGTCGTAATTCGCACGATGGCTACCGGCTCCGTAATGAGCTTTGGTAATGTCTCGGAATTCTCTTGGCAGGATGGAGGACACCTGCTGGCGCTTACCACAGACGCAGATGGGCAGGTCGGTAATGGCGTGTCAGTCTTTAATCCAAGCAGCGGACAACTCCGTTCTCTCGAAACTGATGCAGCAACGTACCGTAGCCTCTCGTGGCGTGAAGAGTCTGCTGACCTCGCCGTCCTGAAAACCTTTAAGGACGAAGCGTACGAGGACACCGCACACATCGCGTTGGCATGGCGTGATCTCGATGAAGAGGACCGAGACAGCTTTGAACTTGATCCTCGCTCCCAAAGCGCCTTTCCGAACTCCATGCGCATGGTCGAATTTCGTGCACCGTCATGGTCGGAAGATGGCTCGACCCTATTTGTGGGCATCCAAGCCCGTAGGCCAGCAACCG
>DCAZ01000014.1:11158-35169 GCA_002313925.1 Gemmatimonadales bacterium UBA1120 | reverse complement strand
GAGAGTGAAGGTGACGAAGAGGATGACGAAGATCCTGCCGGCGTGGAAATCTGGCATTCGTTAGATCTCGATCCTGTGCCTCAACAGCGCGTCCGGGAGCAGCAACTCCGGCGGGTAAACTTCCTTTCTGCATGGTCTTTAGATCAGAACAGCTTTGTCCAGCTTGGTGACGATCTCACCGAATTGACGTCTATGGTTGAGGGCGGAAGCTACGTTGTTGGCCGCGACGAGAGTCCTTACGACACAGATGCGATGTTCCGCCAGCAATTCTTTGACCTGTTCGCAATCAACGTTGAGACGGGTGATAAAACACTGGTTGAGGACCGTCTCACCATAGAGTTCGGGGCAACCCCGGACGGCCGCTACATGGTATGGTTCGAAGGAGAGGACTACTACAGCTACGACCTACGCACCGGTGAGAAGCAAAATATCACTGAGAATGTTGCAACGCAGTTCGTGAATCTTGACGTGACGCCGACCCGAGAGCAGATGCCTCCGTTCGGGGTCGCGGGATTTCTCGAGGGTCAAGATGCGATCTTGCTCAATGACCAATGGGATGTCTGGGAAGTCAATCTGGATGGATCCGGCGGGCGTGCACTCACTTCTGGTTCAGATGAGTCAATCCGTTATCGCCTCGTAGATCTCGACCCGGATGCAGATGAATACGACCCCGACGAACCGCTTTACTACTCAACCTACGGTGAGTGGACAAAGCAGGCAGGATACGCACGGGCACGGCCGGGTGACGATCCAGAGATGCTTCTCTGGGAAGACAAATCAATAGGCCGGCTGCAGAAGGCCGAAAACGCAGATGTCTATGTTCTTCGCCAAGAACGCTTCAACGATTCTCCTGACTATTTCGTGGCTGGAGCAGACTTGGCTGCCCCTCGTCAGGTGACCACAACCAACGCGTTCCAGAGTGACTTCTCATGGGGCAAATCAGAACTCGTCGACTATGAGAACGAATGGGGACGCAGGCTTCAAGGTGCACTCTTTTATCCCGCCGACTACGAGCCGGGACAGAAGTACCCGATGATCGTGTATCACTATGAGCTATTGTCTCAGTCGCTTCATCAGTACCAGGTGCCTGATCCCACCAGCTACTACAATGGCCAAATCTGGAGCCATGAGGGATACTTTGTGCTCCGTCCGGACATCGTGTATCGGGATCGACGTCCTGGGCAATCGAATGTGGAAACGCTCCGTCCTGCAGTCGCTGCCGCAGTCGCAACCGGCATGATCGACGAGGAGCGAATTGGACTGATCGGACATTCATGGGGCGGATACCAAACGACTTTCTTCGTCACACAGGATGATCTATTCACGGCAGCAGTCGCTGGAGCACCTTTGACGAATCTTATGAGTATGTACCTCTCGTTCTATTGGAACAGCGGCGGCACGGATGCTCGGATATTCGAGATTAGTCAGGGCCGTATGCAGGTGCCGTGGTGGGAAGACTACGAATCCTACTTCAACAACTCTCCATTGCACCATATCGAGAACATGAACACACCACTGTTGATGATGTTCGGTACCAACGATGGCGCGGTTGAATACAACCAAGGTGTAGAGTTTTACAATGCTGCGCGGCGCCTCGCGAAGCAGATGGTGATGCTGTCCTATGACGGCGAGAACCATGGGCTAGCGAAGAAAGAGAATCAGCTAGACTACCAGGGTCGTATTCTTCAGTGGTTCGCGCACTACCTAAAGGGTGAACCAGCTCCGGAATGGATTTCTAAGGGGGTTCCCTTCATTCAACAGAAAGACGGACTGAAAGCGAAGAGACCCATCGGCTAAACCGGCGCTTTAGAGCCAACAGATCCCGTACTCGGGTATGGTATGACTAAGGCATGAATGACGCCTCGAAATTCGGCAATCGCATTGGGGTTCGGAATCATCGAGCTGATAGCTCAGAACGAACTTTTTGCCCAAACAGCGAGAGTGCTCACGATTCACATTTATGAACTAAGAAGGTCAGCGTAGGAGGACCCACTTGATTCGTGACCCTTATCAGAACAACCGACTCGCGGAGCTAGTCGAAAAAACTACAGGGCTCCAAGCAGGACGCAGAATCCTTCACGCGATAACGGGTACGGTCATATTCCTCGCAGTTACCCAACTGGAACTATCTAAGTCTCTTACAGTCACCGGGCTGTCCGTTTTATTCCTGATATTACTTGCCTCAGATCTAGCAAGACTCCGAGTACCTCACCTCAACATTCTATTCTTCAGGTTTTTCCAGATCTTAGTATCTCCGAGAGAATCGCAGAACATCGCATCTTCCACTTGGTATATCCTGGGCGCGTTAATCGCGATCGTGCTATTTCCCATTTCAGCTGCATTGTCTGGGATTCTGGTCTTAGCCTGGGCTGATCCAACAGCCAGTTACCTCGGACGCCGATGGGGAAGGCGCGCGTTCTTGGGGGGCACATTGGAGGGTACAACAGCTTTTCTAGTCGTAGCCGTCTTGATCCTCTCAGTGCGGCATCCACCATCAATCGCAATCCCTTCCGCATGCCTCATAACACTAGTAGAACGGTCAGCTTGGCCGCTCGACGACAATCTGATATTAGCTCCTGCATGTGCTGGCATTCTGACATTATTGGATTTGATAGTTTGAAATCCAGAGAGCCTATAGTCAGTGGGATCACGCTGATTGCCGTTGTACAAATCAGGACCGAAGTTGAACTTAGATTGAGGGGTGAGAAACTCTGCGTGCTGACTAAGAAGGGGGATGCAGCGGATGATCACGGGGATTGGTGAGTTCGCCCGAGGCATCGCATATCAGACTGTCCAAGGAGCGGCAATGCTGATTCAGTCACCATCGGCCGGCGGGGCTGAGCTTCTGGGCATGAGCGCCTCGACCCAGGGCCAAGTGGTTATCTCTGTCCTCGTCATCATCATCCTGTTTGTCCTTCGCAGAGCATTGTTGGCAGTTGTCAGCAGAACGGTCGAAGATCCGGCATCCCGCTACAAATGGGCGAAGACCTCTGCGTACACAACCTCTCTCATCGGTCTCGTTGTCGTTATCCAGATCTGGTTTGTTGCGCTTAGATCGGTGAGCACCTTCCTCGGTCTGTTGTCCGCAGGCCTAGCCATCGCCCTCCGAGATGTGGTAGCAGACTTCGCTGGATGGTTATTCATACTGTTCCGTCGCCCGTTTGATCTTGGAGACCGCATACAGATCGGCACTCATGCGGGTGACGTTATCGACCGACGAATCTTCCAGTTCTCAATCATGGAGATCGGGAACTGGGTGTCCGCTGACCAGAGTACAGGCAGGGTGATCCATATCCCAAACCAACGTGTTTTTCTGGAACCACTCGCCAACTACTCGGCCGGGTTTCCTTACCTGTGGAACGAGCTAGAAGTACTGCTGACGTTCGAAAGTGATTGGAAGCAAGCCAAGTCACTCTTCAAAGATATCACTACAGAAATCATGAAGGATGTGGTGGCCGAGGCCGAAGGGCCAAGGAAGAAAGCAGACCAGCGCTTCCTGATCCACTACCGTACCCTCACTCCGACAGTTTATACGTCCGTGGAGGAAAGCGGGGTGTCGTTGACGGTGCGCTACCTGTGCCGTCCGCGTGAGCGTCGAGGGACTGGTGAAGAACTCTGGGAGGAGATACTACAAGTTGTCGAGCGAACCGATAACATCGAATTCGCATATCCGACCCAGCGCCGCATTGTCGACTCCCGTTCAGACTGATGGATCAAGCGGGGGACCACTTGGGTCCTCAGTTACTTGAGCAAGGCGGGTACGTCATCTGAGTAGGCTGGCCACCCTCATCGATCCATTCACCACACCTTACACCCATGCTGTAGCTGCCCTTGGCTAATACTTTACCATCGAAGTAGTACCTCTCGAACGAACCATCGAACTCTCCGTCCCTGTATTCGATCTTAGAGTCCACTTGTCCGTTAAAATAAAAGGACTCATGGAGCCCCTCCCACGTACCGCCCCTTAGAGTGCCCTGCTCCCTGATCCGATTAGAGTCTGAAGGAAACACTGAGAACGCGGGGCCAGAGTACGGCACCAGCGTTTCCGGCGTCAGATAGATATCACCTCTCTGAACCAAGTTCACGAGATTCATCGGCTCTTGGGCGTCTAGACCAACCGACCCCACCGATATTAGGACGAGCCCAATAATCAGAGTTCTATTCATAACTTAATTCTGCTTGGGAACCCCTCAGATCCGCAACTTAGCCGGGTGCAAAAATTGTGATCATGATCGGGCGGGCACGTTAGGTTTATGAAGCAGGCTCATCGTGGACCCGCTCACCTCGCGAGTGGGTCGGGACGCAGTTGGAAGTGTACCACCTTACTGGGTGTCCCCATACCGGTCTCGAGGTGGAAGGGCGCTCGCGTGCTGTACGTCGCCCACAGCCCCTTTCCCTTCCAGCCCGCGTCCGGGTCGTCAATACGCCCATCCATCCACTTGGTGTAGAACCCCAGTGGGTAGGGTACGCGCAAGACTACCCACTCCCCGTCACTCAGTGCTAACAACCCTTCAGATTCATTGCCAGTGTTGATTGGTACGTTCTCCCCTAACCCCAGCGTGTTGAACTGATCCACCCACGTGTAGTAACTACTCTCAGCACTGCCGGAATCCGAGAGGCCCTTGAGCTGAGGTAGCGGTTCTGGATAGAGAGTCCAGCCTTCAGGACAGTGTTGGCCGGTCGCGGTCGGCCCGTTGAGCGGGCCCGTGCATTTGCCGCGGTCGAAGCTTGCCATGTGTCCGCTCGCGAGAGGCGTCCACACGACGCCATTTCGATCGATGTCCATGCCACGTGGCGAGTACCCCTGTATCGGTGCTTCCGGGTTTCCCCAGGGTGTCTCATAGATCTCTGTCAGAGCTGTCGTCGCCGGTTCCGTACCAGGATCAAGCCTCAGGATCGCTCCGGGAAAGCCCAACGATGAGCCCCAAATTGAGCCGTCAATAGGATTGTACGCCACACCGTAGTAGCCAGACCTGATCCGCATGTCTTTCTCCGGGTCGAGGGGCTCATTGGGTTCGACATAATCATCGCGTTGGCCATTCCCGTTCGTATCGACGATCAGCGGCGTCCAGCCCTGCGACCTCTCTTCGTCACCGGTCTCGTCGAACATCTTCGTGTTCAGCCAACCGATGACCTGGCCGCCACCGCTCGTCCACAGCGTGTTGTTCTCGTCTTCGGCGAAGATCAAATGGTGCGTGCTGAAGCATGTACTGATGAGCGTCATCTCTTCCGAGACAGGGTCGTACACGGCGAGATGGCGACCGGCCCTAGTAGTCGGGAAAGCCCTCGCGGATGGATGGTCCGACCCCTCCCGACAGAACGCCGGATTCTCGGCTGGACGAACCCGTGAGGTGAGCCACACTCGGCCGCGTTCATCGAGCATTGGGTTGTGGACGTTAGCCCGACTGTCCCAGATCGCCTCGTTTCCCCAGTAGGGAGAAGGCTCCATTGGGGCACCCGCTGCAAGCGGGGTATCCGGATCACGAACGGGTACCGGTACCTGGCTGGTCATATGATTGACTGGGTCGAGAACCGGCACATAGTCTGCGCTGGCCTCAAGCGCTCCATAGATAGAACCGTAGGGGTTTACAGTCGGATCACGCTTATCGGTAGATGCCTCGTCATGAAGATAAGTCGTCGGATCGGCCCAATCCCATTGAGTAATCACGACGTTGCGCTCCACACCCTCCGGGCGTGGCGGAGCAGGAGGCAGCTCTCCCCCAACAATCCGATCGGTCCAGTCGGCGAACATTTCCAACGCAGCTGAGAGACCCATCCTGTTGAGGCCACCGTACATACTGCCACCCGCCTGCCCGGATCGGATACGACGATCCCATGCCTCTTCCATAGAAGCGAACTCACCCAGTGCTGCCGGAACCTCCCGGGTCGGTTTGTTACCTAATTGATGACACGCCATACAGCCGCCAGACTTCAGATTCCGGAGCCACTCTGCCTGGCTTCGCATAGTTGGTAAGATGCCATTACCTCCGGGGCCCGTGCCTGGAAATTCACTTTTGGCCGGAACCTCGATCAAGGAGAACCAGTACCCAGCAGGATAGTACTGTGCGGCAGCGTGCTCGTCGGGTGCCAGCACCGCCTGCAGGTCCTGAGTCGTGCCAGGTCTCAGGCGGATCTTCTCTGAATCGACCAACCCATAGCCACGGACCCACACGTCATATGTAGCTTCCGGCAAGTCGGGAATGACATAGCTGCCCTGGCCGTCTGTAACGACAGTCCTGCTGAACTTGGTCGGAAGGTCTGTGGTTTCTGCGATGACCCAAACTCCAGCCTCAGGGCCGTCTGGGCCGCTTACAACGCCACCGATGTCATCGTCATCGATGACGACCACCTCACCGCCCTGCTGGCAAGCACTCAATCCAACCAAGAATACGGCCATGAATCCGACGATACAGACAAATACACTTCTCCAAGACCCAAATCTCTTGTTCATAGCACCCCGCTCCCTACAGACAACAGTTATTCGCAAGAGATGTCCTTCGGTGTCGTCGCACCAGAGGTGTCAGGGGCACCATATCGGAGACGCAAGACAGTATTGTATGATCGATCGATGAGCACAGTGAGATAGGACGGCATACTCTACCAGGTTGCGGGTCACTTCCCTGGCGTAGATGAAGACGCGGAATACATCTTGCAGCCAGAACGGTCATGTCGACAAACACCGAACTCATGGCGCGATGACAACAACCACTTCCCTCATCCTAGATCGTCTTCACGATCCGGAAGAACTCGAGTCACTATATAGGCAAGATCCGGAAGCGTTTCGAGAAGCTGTCGACAAATTAATTCGTGCCTCACCCGATTCGATTGTGCTGCAGGTTTGGGGGGCACGCCTTGAATACAATCAAACGATACCAGGTGCTAAGCATGGAACTAAGCTTTGGTATGCGCTTGGCATCTGCCTCGCGGTCGGCGCACTTGTCCGACTCCCAGCTATCGTGTTCGAGGAGTGGTGGTACTACCCGCGGTTTGGACCATTGTGGATCATCTTGGGGCTCGCTGGCTATTTCTTGGCCAGGCGGCCCGATCGTGCACTGCTGATGACCGGTGTGATCCTAGCCGCGATAGCAACCGGTTATGTCAGCTTGCTACCAGCTACCAGACTAGGGGAGGATTGGTACTATACTGATTCAGTAGTCATGGCGCTGATTCACCTACCGATTGCATTGTGGTCCTATCTCGGGTTGGTCTTTTTGGGGAATTCTTGGCGAGATGCGCGCGCTCGGGTTCGCTTTCTGCACTACAATGGCGAGTTGGTCATTCTCACCAGCGTGGTCGGGCTTGGTGGCTTGGTACTCAGCGGTCTGACGGTAGCCTTGTTCCAATTGATCGACCTCAACATCGAAGAATGGTATTTTCCTAATGTTGGGGTTTTCTGTGCTGTCGCTGTACCAGTAGGCGCAACATATCTATTCGATGCCGTGTTTGATCGACGCACCGCAATCGCGCCCGTGCTAGCTCACGTTTTTGCTCCCCTTTTTCTCATAATGATCGTCACCTATCTGGTGATTGCGTTAGCCGAAGGAGCAAACCCGTTCATTGATCGATCTTCTTTAATCACTTTCAATGGTCTGCTACTACTGGTCCTCGGCATCTCCATTTTTTCATTGGTGGAACGAAAGAGAGAAGCGGGTGTCGGGTTGATTGATTATATCAATCTCGCACTCGTTAGCTTGACACTCGTGATCAATGTCATCGCACTGTCGGCCATCCTATACCGGGTCGCTTCTTTCGGATTCACGCCAAATCGCGTGGCCGTGCTCGGAGTCAATGTAATCGCTCTAGTGCATCTCACGTGGATATTGGCGACCTATATTGGCTTGGTCCGACGTAAAGTCGGGATTGAAGCAATGGATTGCGTCGTTGGGAATTACCTCCCCGTCTATGGTGCCTGGGCAGCCGTCGTAGCGTTTCTTCTACCGGTGGTGTTTGGGTTTGGTTAGTAAAGCGGCCCCGTCTTTGGGAACGGGACCATTTTGGTAGATTCAGGAATATCAGGATTATCAGAAAACACGCCTACTGAGAGAAAATCTTAGATGAGAACACGGGTCCCTGTAGCACGGCAGCTCATAGCCACACTCCTTATCGCGCTGCTAACGGGTTGCCATAGCTGGCAACCTACGACCGTCAGTCCACGCACAGTCATCCTCGAAGAGCTTCCGTCCGGGGTGCGTTTCAGACTGCCGGATGGAGATACTATGATTGTCATGGACCCCCTAATGAGAAATGACTCCATCCTCTCTACTGAAGCTGGAACGGTGCCAATAGCATTACAAGATGTAAGCGGACTCGAGGTGAGGCGCTTCAGCACTCGGAAGACAATCGTATTCGCGGCCGGCATCTTAGGGGTCATGATAGGCTGGACCCGCTGGGCCACTAATCGCAGCGGAGGAGTCGATCCTGGAGAACCGTCCGTGCCGAAGGTACCGGTACCCGGAGGATAGCCGAGATAAGATGCGGAGGCAGTAGACGTACGCTAAACTGCGACAGATCACTCCCAGAGCATAAGGCTATGAGATCACGGTTGCCTTACCCCATGCGGTGCACGGTCAACGCACTCAGCCTTGCAATGTTAGGCTGTCTTGGAGCATGCTCAATCATTCCGAATCCATTCAGCCAAACACCATCACCGGTGAGTCATGATGGTGAGCAGCGAACATCCCGGGATGAGCTCTTGCGCGAAGAGATCCTTCGCGATGGTGAAGCAGACCCAACCGCATATGAACTAATACAACGTCTGCGCCCCAATTGGCTTCGAGCCCGCGGTCAGGTTTCTTTGGGATCCCCAGAGGCGTCTTATGCACTCGTGTACATGAATGATGTTCTGTTTGGAGGGCTCATGACGCTGCACCAGATCCGGCCGAGTCAGATACAGAGAATGGAGTTCATCAGAGGCATCGACGCGAGCATACGTTGGGGTACTGGACACACGGCTGGGGCAATCAGCATCCTGACGGGAGGCTAACCAACCGGGGATCTTCGGACCCGCTTGGGGCTCATAGAAGAGTGGGGACGAACCCGCATCCGGGTCCGTCCCCACTCACTACTCCAAAGAACCTCTGACCGCGAGGTTCCGGCACCAACCTAGGTAGGCGCCGATCAGGTTTTCTCCCTAACCGATATTCTCGTTATTCTGGAACTCGGTAGCCGGAAGTTTAAAGCACAGGTCATTTCCGAAAGTGTCTCCAAACGGTGAATACGTTCCGACAGCTGGGACGAGCGGAATGCTGTAGCGCGTTATGTCGTAGAGGTGATGGCCCTCTAAGAACATTTCCGCCGACCGCTCGTAGACGATCTGATCCATAACCTCTTGGGCATCAGTACTCGCAAACGCTGGCAGGCCTGCATTCGTGTGCAGTGTGTTAATGATCGTAACCGCAGCTGCGAGATTCCCAGCAGCATGCTCGGCCTCAGCCTTGATAAGCTGTGCCTCTTCCCAGGTAGCTAGCTCAAGAGGGCTACTCACAGCAGGGAACTTATCCGCTGTCCACACCACAATGCCCGTGGTCGGGTGTGCGACTCCTGAATTGGTCACTGCTATCCGTGGATCAGCTACTCCTCCAACCATCTGGTCCTTACGCGTATCCGCGATCGTCACACTGTTATAGTCGTGATTTTGTAACCAAAGTGGGTTCTTCGTGACACTGGCGTCGGCGGAGAACTGCAGCTCGAACTTAAAGCCAGCTGGTACGTTAGAAGCGACACTTGCAGCGTCACTCGTCTTACCAAGGTTTAGAAGCGCCCTGGCTTTACCAACCCTCGCCGCATTCTGGATATCTCCACTGCCGCCTGAAATTGCTGCGTCGAAACGTGCCACAGCAAGATTCCAGGAATCAGCTCTGGTCTGCTCAGGTCCCCCATCGAAGGCAACAGAACACATGGCTTCACCAAAGAGCGTGTATGCATATCCTGCATACATGGACACCTCAGCCGTATATGCTGCTTTTTCAGGCACATCCGACGCAGCCCACTCGGTCAGGTTACCCAACGTATAGTCAGCGATCCAACGCGCCCTTGAAAGGGGCTTGTACACCGCCGGTTGGCTACTCCCGCAGTCAGCGTTCGCGTACTGCGCCCCGTAACCACTCGTGTCGTGGTTCCGTGAGTCCCAGATGTTTGTGACGGAGTTGTTCGAGGCGTCAGCCCACTCCATCCCGGTAAGGGCACTCGCCGCTGCATACCAGGCAGCAGCGCAGCGCAATTCGTTGGCCACACTACTGACCAGCAATCCAGCCGCACTCGGTTTAGTCAAATCACTTGCTACGACCCTCGATGGAGCATCCACGCTGAGTAAAGAATCAAGCGAGTCACATCCTCCTAAAACGAGAACCGAGCCAAGCGCGAGAGCGGCAGTGAAACGGACTACTGTCCTGGATCCGTATGCACCTCTGCTCATGTGGGATGCTCCTAGCTTAAAGTTCGTTGATGTCTTTTTCATGATTGTCATCCCCCTATCGATTCAGGCGGATGGTGAGTACCAAAGACGTCAGTGGTGGCACTGCAGAGTCTTCCTGCGGTTCCCTATTTCCACTGAACGTATTGCTGGGATCCATGACCTCTGGATCGTGGTGTGGCCATTCCTGCCACTCAGTCCAGATCATCCCTAGATTGCGTGCACCGAGGGTGATCGAACCGCGATTTGAGCCAAGCATCTGAGCCCATTCACTCGGCATCTGGTACGTTGCTGATAACTCCCTCCAGCGTATGAATCCAGCTGGATTGACCCATAATGCGAACTCGCCACTGGAACCGAACTGGGCTTCAGCAACCAGCCTGGGATCGTACTCCTGTGGATAGAGATTCATCCGTGTCTGGTGGAATGCTGCATACCTCCACCAACCCTGCAGATCATATTTTGTCTGACCCATCTTGGCCTGAATCAAACTCGATATCGTGAGCCGGTCTCCTATCGAGAAGGAGTTGGAAAGAGAGGCTTCGAGCGAAGGATCCGGGTGTCCCTGATAGATCCATGCAGCCTCATCACAAGCAACCTGAACTCCCGATCCATTCGGGATTGGTCCCTGGCCTGGCCCTGGTGAAGCATCACAAGTCATGGTTGACTTGTCGATCTTGTCAGTACCAGCTATGAACTGAGCGTAACCCACTTGGGGGGCGAAAAGCGATCCAACCGGATAGCCCACTTGATGTCGTGTCGACCACCCCAAAGACAGGTAGCCATCGTCGCCTTCCTTCAAACCAAGATCTGTGACCTCATTCTTGTTGGTGCTCATGTTGAGGTCCATATCCCAGTCAAAGCCTTCGCTTTCGATGATCCGAGCTCCGAGTCCAAGCTCGATACCTCGGTTGTTGATCTCACCGATGTTCACAAACTGCCGGCCCGTGAACCCGGTGGAAGGCGGAACATACCGCGCCACGATCGCATCCTTGGTTGTCTGATCGTAGTACGTGAAATCAACGGTCACACGACCATTAAATAGCGTGGCATCAAATCCCGCTTCAACCTCCACGCCCCGTTCCGGTCCAAGCTCACTGTTGCCTGGTGACAACGGAGTCACCGTCGCGCCACCAGTGGGTGAGAGGCGGGTGGTAAAGCTCCGAAGAGCGTCGAACGCATCAGGCTGCTGGCCGGATTCGCCGTATGCAGCCCGAACGCGTAAGGCGTCATTCACCACAAATGATGAGCTGACCTTCGGGTAATAGACTAGAGAGAAGTCTTCACCAAACGAACTGTTATCGTCAGCCCTGACCGCTCCCGTAATAAAGAAACGGTCCTGCCAGCCAAACTGCTGCTGGAGGTACACGCCAACGGTGTTGTTCTCGATGAGACCGTCTGACCCCGTCACATCTTGACCTGTAGCACTAACAGCTGACAGCCCTAGCGCCGGGAAACGTCTCCCGGATGCGGTGAGGTCCTTAATGGATTTGGTATAGACCTGGAAACCAGCCGACGTGGTTGATGCCAGGTTATCCGTTAATGTTTTTTCACCAGTCGCGGCATAGTCGAACGTAGTATAGGCAACTGATTCCCGATTTATCCTTCTCCCGCCAGTTCTAGAGCTAGAGCTATAGTACGGCGCAAAATCAGGCCCCAAGAACGCATCCAGATTATCCTCGGCCTGGTTCGTCAGATCCGTACCGAAAGTCAGTCTATGCGTTAACCAATCGAAGGGCGTGTGAGTTGCCGTGAACCCCGCAGTCATACGGTTCGCATTGTTATAATCAAAGTCCCTCGCTACTCGAGCCTCCGGGATGCCCCGGCGGTAGCAGCGACGATCAGGAACGCGAGCACAATCGGCTGGACCTGCATAGACCGCCTCTTCATACGGATAGTCACTAGGAATCCGCATACGAATGAGCCCGAGACCAGCGTTCGCAGACAGCGTGATGTTGTCACTCGGCTGAGCGGTGAGGTTGATTCGACCGTTGTACTTGTTCGCCCAGCTATTCTCGGTCACACCATCATCCATCGAGGCTGACCCGGCGACGAAGTAACGGAACCGGTCAGAGCCACCAGAGACATCTATTCCATAATATTGAGTGTGACCATTGCTGAAAATCAGGTCCCGCTCAGTCTTATTTTCCAAGATGTTGAGCGACTCGATCTGGCCAGTATTCGGGTTCACTCCCCAGTTGGTGGGAGTACGACCGGCTGGGTCGCGGAACCACTGGCTTCCCTGGCGCATCGTGAAGTTCCATTGTGCCTCACCGACAGCGCCCTTCTTCGTCGTGATATTGATGACGCCGTTAGCGGCCTCCGTACCATAGAGCGTGGCAGCTGCCGGACCCCTGATCACCTCCAGACTTTCAATCATCGCAGGATCAAGGTCGTCAATCCGGGAGACATCCCTGCCCCCACTTTCCATGCGGTTGCTCGCTCTCACCCCGTCGATATAGATGAGCGGCCCATCATTCACGAGCCGCATGGTGGAACTACCGCGGATCTTGATTGTGGAGGCGGTACCGACGTCACCCGCACCTTGCTGGATCACTACGCCAGGCATCCGGCCACGCAGGAGGTCAGACAGGTTGGTGATGGGCTGCACCTCAGCTATGCTGGCATCCAGCCGCCCGACAGCGTTCCCGATCTCTCGAGCTCTGGATCCCGTGGCAGTCCCTGTCACGAGAATCTCATCTAGCTGGAGAGCCTGAGCGCTAACAGTAAAGTCTAGAACGCCTGTCCCACCTTCACTGACCGAGACATCATTCGTCTCGGTCCTGTAGCCAAGTGAACTCACAGTTACCGTATGCGTGCCCGCTGGAACCCCCAACAAGAGATACTGACCGCTTGCTTGGGTCAGCACTCCGAGGTTGAGTGTTTCAATGAAAACCTGGGCATTGGCGACCGGCGAACCTGTAGCTTGGTCTCGGACAGTACCCGTGATCTGTTGAGCATCTACCTGAAGCGGCGATGCTAGAAGTAGAACTACGAGTGCCAACCACGGAACGGATCTCATTCCATCCTCCACAATAATTTGAACACTTTAGGTACTTCAGCTTTTCATGCACTGCAGGTCCATCGGACCACTGTGCATGAAAGAAACATAATTTTAAGCGCTTACAGTTAGCAACTCAGCCATCTTGTGACTGGATACAATCGCAACTTATATGGTATGTAGTATTTCAGTCTTATTTGGCAAATGCCTACGTATTCTAGTTGCCACCACCTCCACGCTGAGCTGACGACATCTGAGCCTGCGTTAACGCACGCAAAGTAAGCGCAACCCTCATGCGTTCTGATTCGCTTAAATCCGCGAGAAAGCTATCCGCAGCTTCGACCCAACCATCATGATCGAGGGCACGAGCAGCAAAGTCCAATGCAGCTAGGATTTTGACTCGCTCCGCAGAAGGCTCGGTAGCCTGAGGAGCTGGCTGACCCGGGCGCGCTCTGGGCGGCACGAGTGCGAACGAGACAGTCCGAATCCGATCTGCGTCCGCTTCATCAGCCATCCAGCACGAACTAGGTGGCGCGACACCCGCAGTAAGGTATGGAAGCCAGAAGTTCAGACCGGCAAATGGGCCGTTCGAAGATGGGATAAACCAGGTGTGCAGCATGTGCAGAGTCCGACCGTCATCTGCGAACTCTGGATGATCATGCCATTTGGCAAGCTCGCTTTCGAATGGAATAGGTATTTCGGTTTCCGGTACATCGACGAAGGCGTAGGCTGCACCGACAAGCCGCTCTCGACCATCAATTTCGACGAACAGCAGATGGTCCGGTGCATTGCGCTGCACACCATCTCTACTGCGGGCCGAGTGCACGTAATGCACGCCCATTCCAGGGATATCACCCAGTGCGGGATTGAATCCAGCAGCACGAGCAGCTTCCGGTGTCTCAAGGCCCGAAACTGCCTCCCGAAGTGCAGCAAATTGCTCTCGATCTACGTTGGGCAATCCAGTCCACGGCGGCGAGCCAAGTGTTGTGCAGCTCACAGCCTCACCTGCATGGCTGTGCCCTTGGTCCGCATGGTCAGGCATCTGTGATAGCGTTGCGCCCGGGGCCATTAACCAAGCCAGGGTCAAGATAACGCTGAATATTGCTGTAGTGCGTGCCATTCGGTGCCTCCGACGTGGCGGGAGTAGTCCAATCTAAAGCTCAATACTACCTGGTGTTAAAGCTCTCCAATACTGTGGTCCGCGATCAATCTGTGTCAATAGATAATTAGGATCAACAACTGATCCCATAATTGCTTAAATCCATGTCAGAATTGAGCTTGCCGCTTCCGGGACTAGTTTGCGGCCAATCGAGTCAGAGCCTCATCCAGATGGCGTCGGTATACTTCACGGTCCTCAGGCCTCAGCCACGCGTCTCTTTGGTCCACTCGCCGCCAGATCTCCTCAATTACTGCAGTCAAGAAATCGGCAGACGCCCTTGATGCATCGTTGGGTGGGGCATCGGTGAAGTAAACCGGTGTGGTGTGCGCGAAGGTGTAATTGTCACCTGAATAGCGTGCCTTACCGCCTCGCGCCCGAACCGCAATCCAGCGAGCGCCATCCACAGGGATCGACTCCTGGGCAGTTAGCTGATGTTCCCCCTCTCTTACAGAGATCGTGTGTGCGACGTCCCCGTCAACGATGATCTCAATCACCTCTACGGGCGCGATCGTCGTGAGGTCCACTTCAACCGTTACTTGGCCGCGGCTACTGAGCTCCGAACCAGGCTCCTGACCATCCACTTCAGCAAACAGTAGCGGGCCATTCGTTGCGACCGTGCGCCCTGCTCGGACTGCCTCGATCCATGTGCGCCAGCTAATCAGACCGTCTAGTCGAGCGTATGTACGCGCTGTTCCCCCCGACGGATCCCGCCAGACATTAGAGAAATTATCGGTGCCCCCGGTGGCCGGTAGCCGAGCCCCGACGTTGAGCATGTGGTAGTACATATCAGCGCTGGCCATCTCATCCGATGCGATGGAGACGATATCGTAGAAATCGCCGCGTCCGAGGATTGTGTGGATGGGGATATCTGACTGAGCGGCCCACTCCGGCGTACCAGGGGTTCCGCTGCCCAGAGTATAGGGATGCATGAAGCCACCGATACCCCTGAGGGCGCGGATACTGTCGAGGTACATGAGCTTCAGGCCATCGGCCGGATAGGGTGAGCCGGAGGTACCACCGATGAGCGGCATGATGAACTCGTTTACTCCGAGCAAGCCAACATGGCCGAACGACCCACGAAACTCCTGAGTGTAGCGGAGGACGTAGTCATCGGTGGACCCAGAGTAGTCCGCTCCCGTCAGGTCGCCCCATCTGCCCATGATCTTGGTCCCATCCATGTGGATCAGATCATTGGTTATGTGCAGATCGTCAGCCCGAAGCTGATCGAAGAACTCCTGTTGGCTCAGCCCGTACCGACCCTCGTGCAGGTCATGGACGTGCGTGTCACCCGACACCCAATTCGATTGACCAGGATCAGAGAGTCGTTCCATCCGAAGCTCAACTGTTGCGGTCCGATCCGCAGGGGCAGAGACAGTCTCGTCAGCCGGAATCCACTCGAAACCCCGCAAGGCCTCAACTCTAACGTCTCCCGCTGGAACGATGACCTCGAACTCACCTGCCGAATGGAAGTAGTGAATCTCGCTAGCCGGACTCACCCGGTGAAAAGCATCCTTCGGCACGTAACCACGTCCGTCGGAGGCAAGGATTTGGATGCGAGCCGGCACTGTCCTGCCATCGGGTCCTATGACCCGTCCGCGCAGGGTTGCCGTCTCGTACAGCGGCGACAATCGCGTCGGAGTGATCGGTTGCCACGCCTCTTTCCTCCCGCCGAAGCGGGATGTCACCCAGAGAGCGGTCGCTCCGTCCTGATTCCCCACGAATGCCACCAACCTGCCGTCCGGGCTCACCGCCGGAGCGAATTCGTCGAGAGGCTCAGTGGTCAGACGAACCCGGTTGCCCCCCGCTGACGGAACCATCGCCAGGTCGTAAGAGCCGGCCACGTCGGAGGCAAACACTAGAGCGGAGCCGTCCGGCACCCAGGCAGGAGCAGCTCGATAGCTTGTCTCCTCATAGTGTACCAGTGTGGGCTCACCACCCTCCATCGGTATCGTCCATAGGCCTCCGCTTCCTAAGCGTCCCGTCACGCCCGCGATGAAAGCGAGGGTCAAGCCGTCAGGCGAGGGAGCCGGCTGGAATTGGTTTCCCCGGCCACCGGCTAAGGTCCTAACAGCCCCGGTCGCCATTTCGTACCGGACGATGTCGAAATCCCGTCCCTGGGCAGAGGCAAACACGACAAATCGCCCGTCCGGAGTCCAGACAGGCTGAACGTCCACCGAGCTATCAGAAGTCAGATGCCTCAACCCCGATCCATCGGGCCTGACCACAGCGATATCAAGCTGGCCATCCGTGTCCACAACGAGTGCAAGCCACTCCCCGTCGGGGCTCCAGGCCGGCTCGAAGTGGTAGCCGGGGCCCTGGGTGATGGCTTGCGCGTGATCGGTTCCGATCCTCTGGATCCAGATATCGCCACGCATTGAGTAGGCCAGAACCGAGCCATCGGGATGCCAGGTCGGATCAAGTGGCCCACTCGTGACCGCCGGAAGCATGTGCAGCTCTACCCGAGTCGATAGCCCGTAGCGAGGTATTTGGGCATTGGCAGCCGAGCCGACGAGCATCCAAGCCATAACAGTGATAGGGAATTTGGTTCGCATAGGGTTGAAACCTAGGGACCGTCTCTAGGGGTGGATAGCTCCCGCAAGTCAGGAAAAGGGGTAGATCTGTGGCCGGGGTGGGTGGGGTCTCTTCGCTGGCGTGGATATAGAGAAGGAACACATCTTTAGGGAGGCATCCAAAGAAGTGAGGAGGACATGAAAAGAGACGCCGCCGTGCGAACAATCATCGTTGCTGGATCTGCGCTCTTAGCCTGGCTTCTTCTCTCAGATAGCACCTCGGCTCAAGCCTATCCGCGGACAGAACTCACAACTCAGGTTGATGAGCTTTTCGCAGAATGGGATGGAGAGATTTCTCCGGGTGCGGTGGTGGGGATCTTCATGGATGGGAGGATCATCTACTCCAAAGGCTATGGCGTGGCAAATCTGGATTACGATATCCCGATAACGCCGCAGTCCGTCCTTAGGATCGGGTCTATCTCCAAACAATTCATCGCAATGTGCATTGCGATGCTCGCGGAACAGGGAAAGCTGTCCTTCGACGACGACATCCGCACATACCTCCCTGAGATGCCGGACTATGGAAACCAGATCACAATTCGCCACCTCCTACATCACACAAGCGGAATCCGGGAATACCTCGCCCTCGTAAATTTGATAGGGAAACCCGAGGGGAGTGTGTTCGGCTATACGACTCGAGAACTTGTCGAACTTCTTTCCCGACAGCAGAAACTCAATTTCGAGCCAGGCAGTCAGTTTTCTTACACGAACTCTGGTTATTTCCTGCTCGCTGAGATCGTCACGCGTGTCAGTGGAATGAAGGCCAGCGCCTTTGCTCAAGAGAATATCTTCGAGCCCCTCGGCATGACCCAGACTCGTTTCTACGATGACCCAAACGCGATCATTCGAAATCAGGCTTTCGGCTACTCACCAAAACGTGACGGTGGATATCGCCTTGATATACTCCGCTCAGATGTCATCGGAGACCTAGGTGTCATCACTACGGTCGAGGACTTTCTGCACTGGGATAATAACTTTTACGAGAACAAGCTTGGAGCCGGAACAAAGAACCTAATCACGATGATGTCTACACGGGGACGGACAAGCAGTGGAGAGGATCTCTCCTACGCTCTGGGTCTTGAATTCGACTCTTACCGTGGCTTAAAGACGATGGGCCATGGCGGATCAGCAGTCGGGTATGTCGCCGAATTCTTGCAATTTCCCGAACAGAGGTTCTCTGTCGTCATTCTATCGAACTTGAGTTCATTCCGCCCCGGACGCATAGCTCGGCAAGTCGCTGATCTATACCTGGCAGATCAGTTCAGTGAGGCGCAAGCCTCAGACGAACGGGACCGAACCCGACCTGACGCGCCTGAACCGGTCGAACGACTGACGCTTGAGCTGGAAGCCTTTATCGGTGACTTCTATAGCGAAGAGCTGGATTTCGTGTACTCCTTCATGGTAGAAGGGAGTAGCCTTCAGCTCGAGATCCGCGGAAGCAGGATTGAATTACTCCCGCTCTCAGAGGACCAGTTTGGTTGGGGTCGACGAGAACTGAATTTCTTCAGAGACGAAAGTGGTATTGTTTCTGGCTTTACGCTCGATGCCGGTGACGTACAAGACCTGAATTTTCAGAAGATCTTGAACCGCCCTTACTAAACTCCGCTCCCGATACGGATACCCGTAGCCATCACCTTCTTCCTTTCCGGTCGAGGCTGAGCGCCGGTCCGGAAGTCTCTCTAGTTCACGCGCGTCCTGTAGTTGAGCGGGGTCCGCATCCTGAACACGCGACCCTGTTCGTCGGTCTCAAAGATGACCTCGGTCCCCAACTCGCCATCGTTGCCACTGCGACGGAAGGTGTCTGCTTCAACGTGCGTGAGTTCGCTGAGCGACTGACGCGGGTTATCTGTGGGTAGACTCAAGGTTGCGATGCCGCCTTTCCAGCGGACCACCACCGTCTCGGAGCCGCCGAGGCCCCCGGTGTAGGTCCCCATGTAGCGCGTTGGGTCGATCTGAGCGTCGGGGTTCGAGTTCCCGTCGCCACCGTTACCGTTGGCATCAGCTGTTACCGGGTGCTCATTGTCCTCGGCGGTGGCACTCTTGATGGCGTCAGCAACGAGGTTATAGACACCGGTCGAGTATTTGCCCGCGTTAACCATCGCGTTGACCATCGCCACCGTGGCAATCTTGCTGTCGTTTTGTAACGAGAGCGTTGTGCGGAAGCCGGGGCAGCTCCCCCCGTGGCCGACGAATGTCTCTCCGCCTCTGGCCGAGACCTGGAAGCCCAGCCCTCTCATCGTGTTCGAACCCGGCCGCGCAAAGTGCACGCGCTGCATCTCGGCAAGTGTGTACGCGTGCACAAGCTCTTCGGCGTCGCCCCTCAAGCGAAACTGCCACATCGCGAACTTCGCGAGGTCATCAACGCTAGAAGCGTACCCGGCAGCCGGCGAGATGCCCTTTGCCTCAAAGAAGGGGACCTCGTTCCGACCGCCCTGACGAGTGAGGTCTGTGTACCCCATGGCGAGTTGGCCACCGATGTGCTGCCTCGGCATCTCCGAATAGGTGTCATCCATACCGAGCGGCCCGAGAATGTGGCTGCGGACATACTGGTCGTAGGGCGTCCCAGACACCTCTTCTACGATGTAGCCGGCCAGCGACAACCCAAGGTTCGAGTACTGATACTCGGTGCGCGACGGATGGAGAGTCTCCTGGTCGCTGAGTCGAGTGATGACCTCGTCTTTCGTCGGGAAAGGGTATTCCGGTCCACTCCAATACGGATGGTCCGACTCGCGAGGCAGGCCTGCCGAGTGCGTGAGTAGTCCCTCCAAAGTGACGGGTGTCGACTCGTCATACTGTTGCTCGAGGTCGTAAAATGGCAGGTGCTTCTGGACGGGATCGCGCAGGTCAAGGTGTCCTTCGTCCCTTAGCTGCATAACCGCTACGCTCGTGAAGAGCTTGGAGATCGAACAGATCGAATACAGCGTGCTCGAGGTCGCTGGCCTGCCGGCGTCGATATCGGCCATGCCGACCGCACCGCTCCAAACAAGCTCCTGGTCGTATACAATCGCAGCGGCAACGGATGGCAATCGTTCGTAGTCCTTCTGTGCGTCCAGCCAGATGCGTGCGACCTCCAGAGCCTCGGCAACGTGTGCGTCGTCTGCCACCGATTGGGCAACCGCTGTCAGGGGTGCGAGAAGAGCAAGAGCAAATAACAGGGCTTTCTTCATTCGGATGGTCCTCCGCCAAGTCCGGTAAGGCTGACTCGAAAGATGCCCCTGCCCTCAGAAGATCCGCAACTTAGTCGGGGGCACCACACCCTGCGCACAAAACAGTGTTGGCGGGGGCTGATGCCTAGGCTCTGCCGAAGTGCTCCATGATAGCCGCCGCGTACTTGATCCCCTGGATGTACTTGTCCAGGTGGATATTCTCGTCCGGAGCGTGGAGATTCGCCCCAGGGTTAGCAAAACCCGTCAGGACACACGGGATCCAGACGTGGCGCAGGACAGCTCCCTCGGCGGACACTCCATTCACCACCGGGAGTTCGCCGTAGACTTCGGAGGCAGCCGCAATGATCGCCTGGCTGATGTCCTCCTTCACTGAAATCTTGTAAGGTGGCTCAGCGCCATCGAAGGCTTCGACTTCGATATGGCCGAAGCCGTGCTTTTCCAGGTGGGCCTTCAGCTTCCGGATCGCGTCCGCGGGCTGAATGTTGGGAATCAACCTGAAGTCCATCCGGACCCTGGCCTCGTTGGGGATGATGGTCTTACTACCAGGGCCTGTATATCCGGCAACCATCCCCTGGATGTTGGCGGTTGGTTCGTAGGCACGGGCCCGGATCGCGTCCACCCCGTCTCTCCCGAGGGCGAACTCGGAGATTCCCCACTCCTCCTTCAAGGCCCCTAGGTCTACCCGGGCAGCTTTATCAGCCAGTTGAGCTTCGTCTTCGGGACCGAGTTGCCAGAGTCCCTCCTCCCAGTCCTCGATGAGAATCCGACGATCCCGATCGAGGATGGTATTTAGCGCCCAGATCAGTTCCCATACCGGGGATTCCACCAATGGGAAATTGAGGGAATGGACGTCCATCTTTGCTCCACGGGCTATGAGTTCCACCAAGAGCACGGACTTGAGCCCCAACGAGACGTCCGGAACAGCAGTCCCGGTCTCCATGGGCCCATCCAGGCAGTGCATCCCGTCGGCCGCCAGGAGGTCTTTGTTCCGGGCTGCCCAAGCGGCCAGGTTGGGTGAGCCGATCTCCTCCTCGCCCTCGATAAGGAACTTGAGGCTCACCGGCACCTCTCCCCGAACCTGCAGGAAGGCTTTCGCGGCCTTGTTGAAGGCGAGCACCCCCGACTTGTTGTCTGTAGCCCCTCTCCCGTAAAGGACTCCATCCACGATGTCAGCAGACCAGGGACCACCATGGCTCCATTCCTCTAGCGGCTCAGGAGGCTGCACGTCGTAGTGGGAGTAGCACAGGATGGTCTTTGCCGGCTTCCTGGCTTCGAGGTGCCCGAAGACTACCGGGGGTCCCTCTTCCAGCTCGTGAAAATCGGCCGGGAGCCCATCTTCATGCATCATATCCCGGACTAAAACAGCGCACTCCCTCAGCCCCACCCCCGCGGCGGAGATTGAGGGCTGCCGGACTAGGCGCTGCAAGTCCCGGACACACTCCTCGGCGTGGGCATCGATCCAATCGTAGATGGGCTGCATGGTCACGGTGCAGGTTGCTCCTGGGAGAGGTCCCATGCGTTCAGTCGTTGACCGGACAGTTGCATGGGACGAGTAGCGAGGTACGAGAACGCCGGCGCAAGAAGGATGGGGTCGACCCACTTCTCCCGGAGTTCCGGGGGATAGGTGGTCTCAGACATGGGCGTGTGCATGTACATACCCGGTGTGATGGTCACGGACAGAATCCCGTGGGATACGCCCTCCAGAGCCAGGCACTTCGAGAAGCCTTCCAGAGCGTGCTTCCCAGCGCAGTAGGCGGTCTCGCCTGCAAATCCTTCGACGCCGGATCTTGAGGAGACGAAGACGAGCGCACCACCCCGTTCCTTCATGCCCGACCAGACCGCTTTCGTCAGTTGGAAGGCCGCCTGGATTCCCACATTGAGGGTCGCTTGAAACGTGTCGAGGCTCACAGCCTCTAACGACTCCACCCGGAGGATCGCGGCGTTGTGGATTAGGGTGTCCACAGGACCGGTCACCACCTCGGCGATAGCCCGCTCCGTGGCCGTGGCATCGGCCAGGTCGACCACGGCAGAAGTGGCCCCCGGACAGGCGGTTCCTATGTCAGCCAGCCCTTCCTCGTCCCGGTCAAGCAGGATCAGCCGCGCACCTACCCCGTGCAGGTGCCGGGCGATGGCGGCACCCAACCCGCGGGCCGCGCCGGTGACCAGGATCGTCTGGCCCTCAAGAGCCGGCAAGAGTCTCTTCCGGCCGGACCCAACGCCGCTCGGTACCGGAGATCCGCACCGCGTCCAGAACTGTTTGATTTGCCAACCCATCGGCAAATGTGGCACCACGAGAGGGCTTCCTCTCGTCCCGGATCGCGGAGGCGAGTTCCTGCATGAGGGCTACGACGGAGACGTTCCAGATGCCAGCGTTCACTCCCGGAAGGTCCGCGTTGGGGTCGGTGACAGTGATATCCTGGAGGTCTTCTCCCTTTGGGGCGAAGAGGAGTTTCTCATCGTCGTTGGAGAGGGTGATGGTTCCCCGGGAACCGAAGATTCGGGTCGCGTTCCCCATATCGTGGGCGGCGACTCCGGACATGAACACCTGAGCCACGGCCCCGGACGCCATTTCAGCGGTGAAGAACGCCACGTCGTCTGCGGTCGCCGTCCAACGCTCTCCGGTACCCGGGTCCAAGCGGTCCGGCACCATGACCGGCGCTGCCCCGCTCACCCACTTCACCTCCCCCAGCCACCAGCGCAGAAGGTCTATCTGGTGGCTCCCATTGGCACCCAGCCGTCCACCCCCCCTCTCCGCAAGGCTCCACCAATCCCCTTTCGGACGACCGCCAGGGTCCGCCCAGCTCTTCCCGATGTTGGAGATGTTCACGTGCCGGATCTCCCCCAGGGCTCCCTCAGAGATAAGTTCAGCGATACGGGCGCGGTTGGGGTTGAAGCGGAGTTCATGGTCGATCATGTGCACCCGTCCAGCCGCCTCTGCCGCCGCGAGCATCCGGGCTGCCTCACCGACATCCATGGCGGTGGGTTTCTCGCAGAGAATGTGCGCTCCTGCTTCGATGGCCGCGAGGGTCTGGGGCTCGTGGAGGAACGTCGGGGTCGCGATGCAAATCAGGTCAAATTCGTGGGACGCCAGCATTGCCTCCCAGTCATCGTACACGTGCGGCACCTCGAACTGCGAGGCCGCACTCCGAGCACTCTCCATCCGCGCGGAGGCCAAAGCCACGACCTCAGCTCCCATGACGTGGCGAAGCGCCGGCAGGTACGCGGCTTGCGCGAAACTTGCTCCGATGATCCCCACCTTCATGTACTCCTCCTCAGGTGCGTTCCCGCAGCCGCGGGTCCAGGAAGTCCCGGAGCCAATCTCCTAGGATGTTGAAGCTCAGCACCGTCAGTACGATAGCTACGCCCGGGAAGACCGCGAGCCACCACTTGTTGGCGAGTAAGGTGTCTCGGCTCTCGGCCAGCATGCTCCCCCAGGTGGGGACCGAGGGAGGCACCCCAAGGCCCAGAAAAGAGAGCGCCGCCTCGGAGAGAATCACGCTCGCCACATTGAACGAGGCGATGACGGTGAGGGGCGCCAGGATGTTGGGGAGGATCGTCCGGAAGATGATAGACGCGGTACTGTCGCCCAGGGCCCGAGCCGCTTCCACAAACTCCTTCTCGCGCAGAGAGAGGGTGTCAGCCCGCACGATACGCGCATAGGTCACCCACTGGCCCACCCCCAGGACGAGGATGAGGTTCCAGA
>DCAZ01000014.1:0-10780 GCA_002313925.1 Gemmatimonadales bacterium UBA1120 | reverse complement strand
GCGAGTTGGATATCCCCTAGACGCATGATCAGGTCGTCCACCCATCCGCCGAAATATCCGGAGAGAAGTCCGGCCACAATCCCAATGGTCCCCCCTACCCCGATGGCGGCGATTCCCACCAGAAGGGAGACCCGGGCCCCGTAGAGGAGGCGGGTGAGAACGTCCCTGCCGAGGACATCTGATCCCAGCCAGAATACTGAGCCATCCGGACCCGAGGACATCGGATCGGCCAGACGCAAAACGAGATTCTGCCGGTTGGGATCGAACGGGGCCAACGCTGGGCCGAAGGCAGCCGCGATCGCTGTGGCCAGCAGGATGACTATAGCGAGGACGGGCCATCGGGCCTCAACCATGACGCGGACGGCACGCCGTAGCTCTCGTCGGAATTCGGTCTCCCGAGGGGCCGTGGTAACGATCGCTTTGGCCGGTTGATCGGTCATCCACGCCCCTCCGCCAGCTTCATCCTGGGATCGAGACGAACGTAGATGAGGTCCACCAGGAGATTGAGGAGAATGAAGATCCCCGCCAACAGGATGACCCCTGCCTGCACGAGGGGGATATCCCGCTGGTTAATAGCCGCAAACAGGAGGCGACCGATCCCCGGATAGCTGAAAACTGTCTCCACCACCACGACCCCACCCAGGAGGAAGCCGAACTCCAGACCGATGATGGTCACCACCGGAAGCCAGGCGTTGCGCAGAGCATGGTGGATGAGAACTCGCATCTCGGGCAGCCCTTTCGATCGGGCGGTCCGGACGTAGTCCTGTTCTAGCACCTCTAGCAGGGAGGAGCGAACGAGCCGGGTATTCCTGGCCAGGGAGTACGTCCCCACGGCGATCCCGGGGAGGATGAGGTGGAGAATCGTGCGAGGTAGGTTTCCGAGGGCTGTGCCGAAGTCTCCTTCCATCAGAGGGGTGAGAAAGGGAACCTGTCCTGAGATGGGGAGCCAGCGCAGATAGAGCCCGAAAAAGAGGATCATCATGATCCCCAGCCAAAAGCTTGGGACCGACTGCCCAAACATGGCGAGAGTGGTTATGGATCCATCCCATGCAGTCCCTCGGTGTATGGCCGCCAAGACACCAAGAGGGATCGCTAGAAGCAGGGCGAGCGCCATTGAGAAGAGGGTTAGCTCGATAGTGGCAGGCAAGGCTTCAAGAACGATTTCCATCGCTGGCTGCCGGTAGGACAGGGACTGCCCGAAGTCGCCCTGGGCGAGATCACCCACAAAGCTCAGGTACTGCTCATGAAGGGGGCGATCAAAGCCCAGGGCCCGACGTGTTGCCTCAATCTCCTCCAGGGAGGCCCGCTCACTGACAAAGAGATACGTGGGGTCACCACCGGCTTGGAGAGCAAGGAAGCTTACCAATGTTACTCCGATGACCACGACGACACTCTGAAGCAGCCTGCGCAGAACGTACGATCCCATGAGTCGGCCCTCCGCTCAGGACGCTGCCGGAATCACTTGAGCCCTGCTTCGAAGAGGAACACTCGTTCGTCGCGCCGGGCCTTCCAGTCGATCCGGTTCGATACCCCATAGAAGTCCGGCTGAAAGTATAGGTGCAGCCAAGGCCCATCGTCGTAGAAGACCTGGAGCATCTCGTCGATGATCGGACGGGTCTCTTCGGGCGTCTTGGCCTCTGCCAGATCAGCCCAGCGGCTGAACCAGCGGTCGTCGTCCCAGTGCGTGTAGTTGGTGCTGGAGCCCACTTCCGCCAGATCGGTCATGTCGTAGATCGGGCTCCACAGCCCTCCACCGGTCCCAAGGAAGAAGAGAGGACCCATGCTACGCGCATGAAGGAGAGGGGTGTAAACGGAGGCCCACTCCATGAGATCCACCTCTACGTCGAGGCCCACGTCCTGCAGGTACTGGCTGATGGCGAGTACAATGTTGACATCGTTCACGTATCGCGCCCGCCCCGCCTGGAGGCGGATAGCGAACCGAATCCCGTCAGTTCCCCGGGACCAACCCGCCTCGTCCAGAAGCACTTCCGCAATAGAGGGATCATACGGATAGGGCGTCAGACCGGGATGGTCATTCGGTGGGTTCACTAGTCCAGTTGCACGCTCGCATTCGACGCTGAGGAGTTGGCGGCAAATGGTGGGGACGTCCACGGCATACTGAAGTGCTCTCCGGACCCGGGGGTCCTGGATTGCCTCCCCTCCCGGCATCTGACGGGAGCCTTCGGACAAACTGAAGCCGAGGTACATCCGCCGAGTCCCTGACACCACCTGCACCTCCGCACGGCCTGAGCCATTAATCGCCTCAATCTGCTCCGGAACCACATTGGTGATGATGTCCGCATTCCCGGAGATGAGCTCTGCGGTCCGGGTGGATGCCTCGGGAATGATGCGCCACACGATCCTCTGGAAGTTGCCTGGTTCACGTGTCTTCTCCAGCACCACCTCTGACCCCCGGGTCCAGGAAGCCAGTCGATACGAACCCGACCCAATCGGGTTGGAAACCGCCTCGTCGAGGGTCATCCCCTCGTAGGCGTCCTTGCAATGGATGTAGATCTCGGTGATGAGACCGAATGCGATAGGGTTCTTCCGGGCGAGGTTGATCTGCACCCGGAGGTCGTCCAGCGCCACCGCATCCTGAAAGCCGATGGACGTGAATACGAAACCGGGAGAGTTCCCCGTAAACCGGTTCTCGGGGTCCGCGATTCGATTGAAGGTGTAGGCTACATCCTCCGCCGTGAGGGGTTCACCATCGTGGCAGGTCAGGCCCTCCCGTAACGTGTAGACGTAGGCCGTCCCATCCTCAGAGATCTCCAGCGTGTGGGCGAGGTCTGGAACGTGATCTCCCTCGGAGGTCAGTGAAAAGAGACCGGCGAAGATATGCCGAGCGATGTTCGCGTTATCTCGACTGGAGATCATCCCCGGCTCGAAGGTTGTGATGTCAGCGCTGAGCCCCACCACGATGGCGTCCTCAACCTGCTGCGAGCACGCAGCAACCATTACGGTCGCCCAGAGAAATCCGGCGGCAGCTGAGCGGGGCCCTAGAGTTCTAAGTTTCATTAGGTGGTCATCCCTCCTGTTCGCAGAGGCTCACGACCCCCTCGCCCTCTGAAGATCTAATGCAAGCCTCCACCATGCGAAGGGAATTCAGGTGATCAGTTCCCGGACACGGAAGTGGCATGCCCTCCCGAAAGTGCCTGACGAAGTCCGAGAGGAGGCCACGTGCATCGTCCACCCAGGGTTCACTCTCGGGAAGCCGGACCGGGGTAAGTTCCGGGTCGTCTCTGAGTGCGTAGCCTAGCGCCCCAAACATCTCCTCCTGCAGGGCAATCCCCTGCCGACACTCCGTTCTCCACTCGAAGCCCATCCTCTGCCAGTTGCTCGCCCATGTTCCCTGGTAGGTGACCTCTAGTCCCCCGGTGAAGGTGATGAGCGCGCTGACATTGGCATTGCCCTCGTACATCGACCATGACGGGTTGAAAGTCCGAGCGGAGATGTGGATCGGCTCCACACCATAGACGAACCGCATGAGGTCGAAGTGGTGGATGGACTGCTCCCAGAGCATGGGCTGTTTCATCGACATGGGATACTTGTTCAGGTGCGGCAGCCGCCCATCTCGCCATCGTTCGTAGGTGAATCGGCCAAACTCTGGCGGGCCCAGCCGGTCCGGCGAGAAAAGGGCCTTCAGCGCCTGTGTCACCGCTAGGTAGCGGAAGTTAAGCCCGACAGCAAGCGGAATCCTAGCCGCGGTCGCGGTCGCCACATGGGACTCGGCGTCAGCAAGCGTGTCGGCGAGCGGTTTCTCGGCGAGAATGCCAAGGCCGGCAGCACATGCGGCTGCCACCTGCGAGTGGCGTCCACCCGGCGGGGTGCACAGGAGCACGACATCAGCTTCAACGCCGGCAGCCACCTCGTCCAAAGAAAATCCTTTCACGGCACCGGGTGTTTCCATCACAGCCTCAGCAAGCCGGACCGGATCGGTCTCTACCAACCCCACCAGACGGCAGTCCGGGCGCTCCTTTAACACTCTCCGCCAGACACGTGACCGGGCGCCCATTCCCACGAGGATAAACCGAAGCGGAGTCACGCCACGACCTCAGCAGCCAAGAGAACCCGCAGCCCAGTAGTCGGGTCGGTCCAGCCAAAGTCACGAAGGGCAGGAATGTCGCTAGGGACCATCGGTGGCTTCACCGGTCCCTCGGCGGGGACAGTGACCGGTTCTGTACCAGGAAGTTCAGAGGCGATAAGGGCAGCGAATGCGCTATCCCTACTCACGTGGGTACTCCCCAGATGGACCGGGTGCCCTACTGGCGGACCGTCTACCACCTGCTCCAGCGCCACGGCAAGGTCGGAAGTGAACGTCCACTCCCTGAGAGGATCATCCGATCGTACCGCCAGGGCTTGTCCCTGCCGGGCCGCAGCCAGCCAACCGGCCACCAGGGACACGCCAACTCGGCTGGGTCGAGCTACCTCACCAGGACCGAAGAGGTAGCCAAGACGCACCACGTGGATCTCTGTCTGAAAATCGAATGCTGATCGGACCAGCGCTTCCCCTGCTTGTTTCGCGACTGCGTAGGGAGACGTCCCTGTAGGTGAATAGGAATCTTTCAGTCCCTCAGTCGTGTCTGTCGCTGCGAAGACCCCGGAGGAACTCAGAAATACGAAGTCGGCCGGGGAGGTACGGCTAACATACTCCAACATCGTCAGCAGAGGACGGGTGTTAAGCGCGATATACTCGGCTGTGGTGACCCCAAGTGTCGCCGGGTCCGTAGTTACCCAGGCCGCGTGCACCACCAGATCCACGTCGGGTATATCCAAGGGTACTCCCTCAGCCAAGTCGGCAGTTGAGCGACGCATGCTATCACTCTCCCGTCTCTCGTCGAATGCACGGTCCAGTCCGATAACCCGCCAGCCGAGGTCGGCAAAACCCAGCGCCAGAGCTCTTCCCACGAAGCCCCCTGCCCCAGTCACCAGAACCTGCCTCCTTTTCATTTCGGGTACTTGGTGATGGTCGCGGAATCGGACTCCGAGAAGAATTTAGTATGCTCGAGCTGCAACTCTATGGGCGGAATGGCAGCAAAGACGTCATCGTCCTCCTGGCCTCGCCACATCAGGACGGCGAAGCTTGCCTCAGCCTCCAACACAGCGATACCTGCATGCCATGTCCCCGGATGGTAGACCACTCCCAGCGTACCGGGAACGACGAAGGCCAAGGCATGCGCGCTGTCAGGGGACCCGGCCGCATCAGAGGGCATCACGGTCACCAGGTAGTGAGACACCGCCATCGGGAGAAAGAGCTGGGCGGTATGGGGGTGGTGTTCCACCTGTTCCACAGTCAGGGGAAGGGTCGATGGAGTTACCCGGTTCAGGTGGCACTGCTGCGAAAGCCCCGGCACGGGCTCCAGCCATTCACTGAGCATCGATCGATCGCCTACTCCAGCCGGCGGTTCAAGGAACGCGCCAAACGGTGCGAACACACTAGGATCTGGATCCTGAAGCTTCACAGTCACGCGGGGATCTCCCCCTCCCCAGGAGGGACGACAGCGCGCCAGTGGGCAGCAAGGTCCCTACGGCGACAGATCCAGACATCATCGCGATCCTGGATGTGGGCAAGGAAAGTATGGAGACCTCGGATCCGACCGGGGTGGCCGAGGATCCGAGCATGCATTCCTACCGACATCATCCGAGGGTGTAACCCGGCCTCCGAGACGAGTTCATCAAAGGAATCGATGAGGAATTCCCCGAAAGCCCGCCCCGTCACCAGGGGGCCGCCTACTAGCTTAGCGTCATTAGTTACCAGGGAGTATGGAACCACCAAGTGGGGGCGATCCTCCACCTGGACCCAGTAGGGGAGTTCGTCGTTGTATGCGTCGCTGTCGTAAGTGAAGCCACCATGCTCGACGAGGAGCTTCCTGGTAACGGGAGACGGTGCGTAACGGCAGTACCATCCCTCGGGGGGACGGCCGACCAACCTATGGATCGAGTCGAAAGCTCGAGCAATTTCTTCTCGCTCGATGGCCTCATCGAGAAGGTAGTGTTCGATCCAGCGCCTACCGTGGCACACGACATCCCAATCGCTGTCAGCAACCGCCTGAGCGGCTGCGGGATTCCTCTCCAGTGCCAGGGCCGAAGCGAAGACCGTGAGCGGGAGTCCCCTGTCCCGGAAGAACCGGACGATCCGCCAGAACCCCACGCGGCTTCCATACTCGAACATGCTCTCAGCTCCGAGGTCCCTATCCCCCCGCGGAACCCTGGGCTGCGCGACCTCAGTAAGGGTGGCGTCGGAGTACCCATCCCCATCCTCAAGAGAGTACTCCGAGCCCTCTTCGTAATTCAGAACAAAATTGACAGCCAGTCGCGCGCCACCCGGCCAACGGATATCCGGAGGGCTCTCTGCATAGCCCACAAAGTCGCGCTGGATATCCATGTCAGTCCCCGGTCCCGGTGCAGGCTGATGTCATCTCAGATCCCCTTAAAGTCTTCGTACTCTTTCAACTGCTCAGGCGTGTAAACCTGCATGAACTCGATCTCAATACCCCCCGCCTCGTCATCCAGGAAGGCGACCCACCCCTCGGGATGGGGGTGAGAACCGTGAACGTTGCATGCCTGGCAAATCCGAAGATTTGCCCCTTCAGCCTGCGCGTGGGCTAGAGCCGCGTCGATGTCGTCCACCTGGTAGCATATGTGGTGCAGCCCCTCGGCACCCCGTTCGTCGATCCATTTCGCAAACCTTCCATCCGGTTCCATGGACTCGCAGAGCTGGTACTCGATCCCCCCGAGATAGAAGAGCGCGACCCGGTTCTTCGATTTGGGATACACTTTGATCTCGGTCTCGGCAGGAACGTGGAGGAAGCGTGCATATGCGCCCAGAGCCTTCTCCGCATCTCGCACGGCGAACGCCATGTGCTTAATCCCGCGAACATTCGGATTGTCTGATTTCATGGTCTGATCTCGTGCTTGGGGGTTCTATGCCACGGAGTGTTCCTGGTGGATGGCCGCGACCACAGCGGCCATGCGGGCCAACGCCTCTTGAATGCGAGGGACGGGCTGGGTCATGGACAGGCGCGCATAATCGTCCGTGTAGTCCCCGTAGATCCTTCCCGGGAAGATCATGACCTGCCCCTCCCGAAGGAGTCGCTCACAGAACTCTGTGGCTTTGACTCCGGTCTCTGCGACCTTGGCGTAGACGTAAAAGGCGCCCTGGGGTTTGGCGAACGGGATCCCCATCTCGGTGAGACCGTCGCAGAGCACCCGCCTTCGCTCGTCAAATGTGCAACGTATCTCCTCTACGCACCCCTGCGGTCCTGTGAGGGCAGCAAGGGCTGCGTGTTGGCTCACTGCGGCGGTGGAGATGGCGAAGGCGTGGTGGATCTCGGCTAGGGCCGGCATGAGGTCGGAGGGACCAGCGAAGTAGCCCACCCGCCACCCCGTCATGGCATAGGCCTTCGACATTCCCGAGAGAGTGATCGTGCGTTCCTGCATACCGGGGAGCACAGAGACTGGCTGCGCATGATGATCATCGTACGTGAGACGGGCGTAGATCTCGTCGGAGACGACGATTAGATCGTGTTCCCGCGCAACCTCACAGATCCGGGCTATCTCGTCCGGTGGGATCACGGTCCCGGTCGGATTACCGGGGTTGATGAGGATCAGAACCTTCGAGCGTGGCGTGACGTGCTCGCGAACCAACTCCGCCGTAAGGGTGAAATTCGTCGCCATCGTCGTCCTGATGCTCACGAGCGTGGCCTCGGTGAGTTCGGCCGCCTGGAGGTAGGGATTGTAGCCCGGACACGGAATGAGCACCTCGTCACCCGGGTCCAGTAGCCCCAATGCGATGATGAACATCGCCTGTTGCCCACCCGGCGTGACAACGATGTCTTCCGGCTCATACCGGGCACCACCATGGGTCGCAATGTTGTCCGCGATCGCTTGGCGAAGCTCAGAAAGTCCCATGGGGTGGGTGTAGTGCGTCGCCCCTGAAGCCAAGGCCTCCTGACCCGCCCGGACGATGTGTTCCGGCGTGTCCAGGTCGGGATCCCCCCTCCCGAGCTTAATCACATCAGGTAATCCCGCGGCGATATCCATCATCCGGGTCACGATGTGCTTGTCCGTCAGCTTGACGCGTCGGGCGAGGCGGTTACGGCCGTTTGGCATGGAGGATTCAGATCCCGTAGATGTCCGAATACTTCTGGGTGAGGTGTTCAATATAGAAAGTTGGATCGAGTGTGCGGCTGGTAGCTTTCTCCAGGAGCTGGTCCCGAGTGTAGCGGCGGCCGTGTCGGTGGACATGTTCGGTCATCCACTCCCGTAACGGTAGGTAATCCGCTGCGGCCAACCCATCTCGGACCCCGCCGTCCTCTGTCGCGGAAGCGAAAAGCTGACCTGCCATCACGTTGCCGATCGTATAGTTGCAGAAGGTTCCTACCTGCCCCGACGACCAGTGGACGTCCTGGAGCACCCCGAGCCGGTCGTTCGGAACGTCTAGTCCCAGGTATTCCTTAACCTTTGCGTTCCAAACCTCCGGGAGCTCCGGCACCTTCAGGCTTCCGTCGATGAGGGCCGCCTCGATCTCCACCCGGAGCATGATGTGGAAGTCGTAGGTCAGTTCGTCGGACTCTACCCGGATCAGCCCCGGCTCCACCCGGTTAATTGCCCGCCAAAAGGTCTCGGTATTAATCCCTTCGAGCTGCTCCGGGAAGGTGGCCTGTAGCTCCCCGTAGTTCAGCTCCCAGAACTCACGACTCCGACCAACGTAGTTCTCGAAGAGGCGGGACTGACTCTCGTGGGCCCCGAAGCTCACCCCACCCACTGCATACAGACCAACTAGATCAGTGGCCAGAGGGGTACGCGTGTAGGCTGGATCACAGAATTGTTCGTAGAGCGCGTGCCCTGTTTCGTGAAGCGTCCCAAAGAGGCTCTTCGGCATCCACTCGTCGTTGACCCGGGTGGTGATGCGGACGTCGTTTCGTGTGAAGGAGACCTCAAACGGGTGCACAGTGAGATCCAAACGTCCCCGATCGGTCTCGTACCCCAATTTACTTGCCATCTTGAGGGCGAAGGCGAGCTGTGCCTCCACGGGGAAGGACTGCTCGAGAAAGTCTACGCGGGGCGGCTCCTGCTCGCCGATGGCCCTCACCAGGGGAAGGAGTCCCTCCTGGAGCAACGCAAAGAGGGGCTGCAGTGATCTCATCGTCTCGCCGGGTTCGAAGCGGTACATGAGGGCATCATACGGATGCTCCTCATACCCTATGCACTCCGCCATCTCCTGGTTCAGTACAATGGTCTCCTCGAGCACCGTCGCGAAGGAAGCGAAATCGCTCTCCGCCCTGGCCTTCGCCCAGATGTGCTGCCCGATAGAGCCTACCTCGGCCCGCTTGTGCACCAAGGCTGTAGGAATACGGAGGTGATACTCGATCGCCTCCCGCACCTGTCCGCAGATCGTCCGTTCCACGCTGTCCGAAGCGAGATTGGCGGTCTCCGCTTCGGCCTGCTCCAGAAGCCGCCGGGTCTCGTCCGCCACGAGGTGGTCCCGGGCCACAACGGTCAGGGTAGCCAACTGCTTCGCCCGTGTGTCCGCTCCCCCAGGAGGCATCATGGTCTTCGCGTCCCAACTGAGGATCGACTTCGCGTTGAGGAGGTCATTAACCTCCCCCATACGCTCCAGAAACGCGCTGTATCCCATGCGTTTGGCCTCTTAAAGCCCGTCGGAGTGACGGGTTTGCACCGGGCCCAGGGGCACGGTAGTCTGTAGATTGTCGACAGGCGAGAGCGCAACGTGGCCTCCGTCGAGCAGGGCTGTCAAGCACGTGCTAAGGCATCCTCAGCACCACCCATGAAGTTGGTCTTTTTAGCCCCGGAGGCGCATGAACGAAGAGTTTCAGTGGAATTTCGACGACCTCGTCGAGATGGCGGTGACGGGGCAGATAAGCCAGCCGGCTCTGCGTCGAGGTGGATACGTCCATTGGCCTGACGGGGTCGGAGAAGTCCTGCCGGGGATGTACGGAATCACGTACGGCGCACGAGTCGGGGATCGTGCATTCGGTTGGGCCGGGGACCACGTGGAGCCGGGTGTCTCCATCGCCAATCCGAACGAGCAGGCCGACTACGCTCTGCATTACCTGACCTGCATTGGCAATGAGGCCGAAGTGGTAACCGGACTGGCAAGAGGGGCCAAGGGTGTGGTTACCGGCGAACATGCCCGTCTCCTGGTGGACTTTTCCCCGGACGTGCTGGACGAGATGACCGTCGGGGACACTATCCAAATCCGGACTCGAGGTCGGGGGCTGAGGCTGGAAAGTCATCCCGACATCGAGTTCAAAAAGATGAGCCCCGCTCTTGCTCGAGCCCTGGGCCTCCGAGCGGAGGGCGAACGGGTGAGTTGCCCTGTTGCCATGGAGCTTCCGCCCCGGATCATGGGCTCGGGGGCCGAACTCAACGCCGAGTTCGTAGACCAGGACCTCATGTCCGGAGACCGGTGCCTGATGGCTGAGCTGGGGATCGACCAGATGCGCTTGGGTGATCTGATCGGCATCCGGAACGTCGACCATCGATTCGGGCGCTCTTATCGCGATGGGTGGGTGGCCGTCTGCCTCTGCATCCACGGCGACTCGGTGATGACCGGCCATGGCCCCGGGATCCTCACGCTGATCACCGGCCCGGCCCACCTCCTGGACTTCCATATGGACCCCACCGCCAACATCGCCCACACACTCGATATCCGGGGAATGGCATGAACCAACGGAACACCCTTGCCACCAACGAGTCTGATCTCGTCGCCGTCTCTGTTGCCGGAGCAGTCGCACACCCCGGCTTTCCGGGTCTT
>DCAZ01000069.1 GCA_002313925.1 Gemmatimonadales bacterium UBA1120 | reverse complement strand
GGGCGGCAGGCGTACAAGGACGCTGTCGTCGCGGCGATGGACGCCGCCGACGTTCAGGCCATCGTGTATCCTACGTGGACCAACCCGCCGGCACCGCTTGAAACGGCTTCTGAGGACTACCGGGGAGACAACAGTCAGATCGTCGCACCTGGAACCGGACTGCCGGCCGGCACAGTACCGATGGGTTACACCCGTACAACGCTGCCCGCGGGACTCCAGATCCTGGCGAGACCATACCAGGAGGGCGTCATCTTCCGCCTCGCGTATGCCTACGAGCAAGGCACGGCGCACCGCCGACCGCCGGACGGATTTCCGACGCTGTTATTGCCTCCAGGCTGATTGTTGAGGATGTGAGCAAGCGGAGAAGGAAGGTACGAGAAGTCGGTGACGGACCGGCTCCAAAATTGAGCGGCACGACACTTCTGATCAGCGAGATTCCCGAAGCTAAGCTTGATCTGCACGAGCTAAGCGCTAGGGAAGCTGAGATCAGGGTCTGCCACTTTCTCGAAAGACATGTTCGAACTTCAAGGGGAAGGGTAGTTCACATTATCACCGGGAAGGGAACACATTCTGATGGGCCTCCGGTTCTCCCAGGCCTTGTTGACCGACTCCTTCGCGAAGAATTCGCACATTGCGTGGTCGAGCACGCAGGATTGGTCGGTGGCGGTGCGATCGCCTTGCGACTGCGAGGATAGACTGTGCGGTTTTCGCGCGTTTTCTGCTCTGGAATTCTTCTTGTTGCCTTCATGGGCTGTGGCGTTACCGCTCCAGCCCAAGTTGGCGAATCGATCAGGATCACATTCCTCGATGTGGGACAGGGAGACGCCGTACTCATCCGGTCCCCGGAAGGTCAGACTGCGCTTGTAGACGCGGGTTGGAGCAGTCCAGTAACCAGCTTGAGAGCCTTGGACGTAGACGAGCTCGACCTCTTGGTGGCAACGCATCCCCATGCAGATCACATCGGAGGGATCGCCGACGTAATCAACTCGATTCCGGTTCGCTTCTATATGGACAACGGCCAAACCCATACGACGTCTACGTACCAAGACCTAGCGAGCACTCTTCAGCAGCGAACCGACATTACGTATCTGATCGCTGAGCCACGCTCGATCAGTCTCGGCAGTGTAGAGATAGAAGTTCTTCCGCTGCTTCCGATTGCCTCGACCGACTTCAACAACCGTTCTATTGGATTAGTTGTGAGATACGGGGATTTCTCAGCCTTCTTGAGTGGAGACTCAGAAGTCGAGGAGTTGAGTTCTTGGGTGCGACGGGGTGTCGTGCCCGACGTAACCGTGCTCAAGGCCCCACATCACGGAAGCTATAATGGCTTCACATCGGAATTTCTCGCGGACGCAGAGCCTGAGGTTGTTGCGATCTCAGTGGGATCGAACACCTACGGTCATCCTCACGCTGAAGCTCTAGAGGCGTATACCTACGCAGCGGAGACTGTGCTCCGTACTGACCTTGATGGGCAGATCACTATTGTTGGGTACGAAGATGGCCGATACGAGGTCGTACTAGGCGAAGAGGTGACTGCGATGGTGCAGGGCTGTTCAGTGGGGCTCGGGGTTGTAGGCATGAGGTACATCTATGAGTGATACTCAGAGAATTTGGGTGATTGATCGAATCGAGAGAGAAGTCGCCGTGTTAATGGCCGATGATAACCGAGAGACGGTAGACATACCTATGAGTGTCCTACCCGGTAGATTACCCGAGGGCACGGTTCTAAGGGTTCCTGAGGATGTTGGCGGACCGGTGTGGGCTTCAGCGAAGTTAGATGAAGAATCGAGGCTCGAGCGGCGTAGAGAAGCCGAAGAGGTGCTGGATGAGTTGCGCCAACGAGATCCCGGTGGTGATATCCTACTGTAAGTCACTGAGCAGGAGTCGAACAGCTGTGGTGAATTCCGGATGAAAATAGCTGTAACAGCGGATGTGCATCTTCGCACCGGTGGAGAGCATCCAGAACGCTACGTTGCCCTAGAGAATATCTTAGAGCAAACGCGGGATATAGGTATTAAGCATTTGATTATCGCTGGAGATCTGTTCGATAAAGAGTTCCAGAACTACTCGGAGTTCGAAGCGCTTTGCACAAAATATGATGACCTGGATTTATACATTATTCCCGGTAATCACGATCCCAACATAGCCGACAAGGATATCGTTGGGGCAAACATTCACATATACACGGAGCCCACTGTCCTAGAGGTCGATTCTACCATCTTGCTATTTATCCCTTACGTAGCAGGTAAAGCGATGGGCGAGGAAATTGCCCGGGCGAAAGACAAGATTGAAGGAAGCGAGAAAGAGTGGGTGTTGATCGGTCACGGCGAGGTATACGGGGGTGGGGGAATACGGGAGGTAAATCACCTGGAGCCGGGACCACACATGCCGCTTACTCGGCGTGCTGTGGAGGAATTCAAGCCTCGGCTAGCACTCCTTGGTCATATCCATAAGCCCCATGAGCCTATCCCCGATGTTCATTTTGTTGGTTCACCCTGCGGCTTAGATATCACAGAGACTGGTCACAGGCAGTTCGTTGTCTATGACACTGATAGCGGAAGTATCGAGGCACTCGCTGTAAGAGGCGAGCAGCTCTATTTCAATGAATCCTTTCTAATCTTCCCGGCAGTGGATGAAATTTCACTTCTAGAAAAGGAAATTACTGAGCGGATTGAGTCCTGGAATGTGGATCCCCCTGATCATTCAAAAATTCAGGTCAGGTTATCGGCTAGTGGTTATTCCAAGAATAGGAGTGCAGTAAAAGATGCTCTTAAGCTTGGCTTTGAGGGATTCATGGCCTATGAGGATGAGGACCCAAATATCGAAGAATTGTACTCGACTACGGATGAACAGTTGGAGGATGTACGTAGTCGTACGATGGAACTCATCGAAGAATGTGATTGGGATTGGGGAGTTGGGTCTGAGCCTACCAGGGACCAGGTGAAGATAGCGGCATTGGCAGCTATTTATGGGAAGGTTAGCTGACTATGGGGCTCAGGATTGAACGAATCAACGTTGACAGAGACGGACCTCTCCTGAGTGACTTCGACCTCTCATGTAGAGATTTAAACCTGATCTATGGACCGAATGAGACCGGAAAAACTTACTTGGTCGAAGCGCTGATCAATTTTCTTTTCAGAGAGAGAGGCCCGCGCGATCGGGATCCTAATCGAAAATGGGACTTTGGTGGAAGGGTAGTGATCTCAGGGCTAAATGATGATGGTGACCGGATTCCCTTTCCAAATGAGACTGGAAAGAAACTGGAAGATTATTGGGAATCAAGGAGAAGTATCACTCCCCATTTTTCTCAACTGGTGGTAGTGCGAGCAGGCGAAACTGCACTGAATACAGGAGAAGCGGATGGTGTGGGCCGAGATCTTCTGAAGGACTGCCTGTCTGGTAAAGGGTTGCTTGACGGAATACAGGGCAATATCCAAGTGACCGTGCAGAACGCGTCAATAGAGAACCGGGTCATCACGGGCAATCAAACGGGAGAGCTAAGGGACAAGGCACAAGCCGAAACAAGAGTTCGGAAATTGAAGGATCTCCTGGAGAGGGCAGAAGAAGAATACACCTCAGGAAAGGCTTTTTCTTTACGCGAAAAGATTAAGCAACTTCGACCTCAGTTCGGAGATCTTCAAAAAGCTAAGGGCTACCGGGCCGGCCAACTCCAGGGCGAGATAGAGAAACTGGAGAAGGGAAAGCAGGCACTACCCAGTGAATCCGAACTTGCGGTACTCAGTTCGGATGCAGAGAAGTGCCGGGCCAACGAAAGGCAAATCGAAACCAAGTCAGGGAATCTCGAAGATCTAGCGAGTACCGAGAAGAATCATCGTTGGACAGAAAACGCTATCGAGGTTTATGAAAAAGCTAGATCCGGCTCAGCTGTGTACAGGCCTAACCAAACGATATTGCTGTTTGCCGCGATCTTGGTGGCAGCAAGTATTGCTGCAGGGTTATCTGGATTCGACTTATGGTGGGTGATCATCGGTATCCTTCTTGGTGTGTTGCTGATCGGCAAGGAGATATGGAACGGTCGACAGGCACCCTCAAGTGGATGGGAGAGTTCTGAATTAGAAGCGGTGAAGACAGAATACCGAACACGGTTTGGCTCCGATCTGACAGAGATTGCTGAACTCAGGGCTAAAAGGCAGGAGCTAAATGATGACCGCGTACGGGCTCAAAGCCTGAAGGACAACCTGGCTGAAATCAAGGAAGGCACGAGGACCGAGGGGCAGAGGATCAGTGGCACCCTCACGCGTTGGACGAATAACGAAGTGGAGTCCGAAGATTGGGGTGACGTTATCCGATCCCTAATTGACCAGAACAACACTTTATCGAGAGAAATAGGGTCAAGAAAGAGCGCTTTGGCGTCTCTCCATGTGATGGAAGAGGATCATCTCGACGAGGATCCTGGTGTAGAATGGGACCGAGAGTCTTCCGGCAAGCTCGAGCAGATCATCAATGACACTGAAAGAGAGCTGGAGGAGGAGGAAGCAAGGCTCCACGACCTCAGGATCGAAGTTGTGGTAGAAACGACAAAAGAAGATCTTGGTTGGGAAGAATTGATCCGGGCTCTCCGGGCAACGTACGAAAGAGCAGTGCAGGAATATCAAAGAATTACTGCCAAGATTCTTGCGGAAATCCAGGTGATGGGGGTAATAGGAGAGTTCAGGCAGGATGAAGACAGAAGTATTGTCGAAGGGCTGAATAGCGAGGAAGTGACCAAGCCGCTCCACCTACTAACAGGCCACTATCAAGAAATCCGCCTTAGCCGTGAGAAGGGTCTGGTTCTCGTTTCGGATGATGATGACTTGTACCGTCTGTCTCGTTTGAGCACTGGGGCTCGAGAGCAGGTTTTCTTGGCCTTGAGGATGGGTTTTGCTTCAAGGGCAATGGGGGGTGAGACCGGCTTCCTTATCCTGGACGACGCCTTCCAGCATTCGGATTGGAGTCGTAGAGAGAAGTTGATCTCCCAAATCTTGAGCTTGGTTCAAACTGGTTGGCAAGTCTTCTATTTCACCATGGATGATCACATTCGCGATCTATTCCAAAAGGTCGGTAGTGAGATGGGGGATGGGTTTGCGGAGCGGAGTTTAACTTAGGATATGACTGATCGGAGCATCACTTTAAGCAGTAGTACCGCCGCTAAGGCGCGTAGCTTGAATCTCAATTCCG
>DCAZ01000067.1 GCA_002313925.1 Gemmatimonadales bacterium UBA1120 | reverse complement strand
TCAGTCAGTAGCTACTGGTGTCGTGACTGTCGCAGCCCATTCGAGGTCATGAAGTGGACGAGGTAAGCTGAATGACATTCTTAACGCTGCCCATGCTACGAATCGATCAGCTCAATCCCATCGAGGAAGTCCTTCAGAGGATTCACAATAGCGAGGGCGCGCTCACTGAGCGCTACCGACAGAGAATCGTTTGTTTCTCTTCCAATGAGGCGTCTTGAGGCCACCTCCCCGAGCCGATGGTCTGATTCGGTTGCGGCTTGATGGTATTCTGCATACCGGTTGATCACGCGCCGCTCGAACGTCGGCAGTTGGGACCCTGGTGTCCCATGCTCCATCATATCCTCAAAGATTGCTTGGTGGAGGGTATCTAGACCTACTCGGATCCTCTCGTCTGACACTCGACCTAAGAATGCCATCTGAACCCCACGCGTATATGCCCACATAAAGAAGATGAGTGCTTCTTCACTTGTGCGACCAGAACACTTTTCATCTTCAGAGAAAATATTAATCTCAGGCAGGAGGAACTCCGTGTCTTCTATGGTGAAGAAGTCGGAGAAGCTCTCCCAGACGAGCCGGGCAAGGCCGTCGCCTAACTCGTTGGCTGTCATAGTTTGAGGCGTATAGAAGTCCTGTGCCTCATCGATAAACGTGCTCAGCACGCTAGCTCCTAGTTATTCTGGTTTTGAGGTGCCCTCAATTCGGGCCTCAAACCCTTGAGTGTCAAGGCTTTTGAGTAGGTGGACTAAAAGGACAGATGACGATAATACCAATCTTAGGGCTTGCCGGCCCTCAGCGATCTGCCCTGATACGGGCCATGATCATTGTACTAACGGTGTCGACCGGTTGTGCTACTGGAGCTCCAGAAGTCCCAGTACCGAGGCCTATCATTATCCACTCTGGAGCTCGCTTGCGCGTCGAACAAGAGCGGGCAGAAGAAATCCACGAATGGGTTATGCGGGAGGAGAGCAACATTGTAGAGGACCCCACATTCATGGTCGAAAGCCAGTCAACACCAGAGGAAGTATACGTGTGGGAGCGTCTTGAGATTGAAGGGGATACTGTCCGGACACCTGTCTATGAAGGAGCAGCTGATGCTATGCTCGTGCATCAGATCTACGCGCACCTCCATTTGATGGTCGCGATGGGCCGACAAGAGGAATGGCTTCCGGAAGCTCCTGCGGCTGTAGAATACGATCTTGAGCGCGCTATTCTCTCACGAGCAGCTGATGCGTGGCTTCTTGGTCGCACGGCTTTCGATACATCTCCCTACGGCCCTCTCGACGAATTGGTATACGCCAAGGAAGCGGGATACTTAGATGCATTTATCTTCACGGCTAGGCCGGAAGAGTTTGCCACGGCGCGTATCAAATGGGCTCGGGAAAACCCTGGTGAGGATGAGGGCTATCGGGATTGGTTCTTGAATACCTTTAACCGTGAACCACCGGGACTCCGGACCAGATAAAATCCTGAGTGATGCTAAGTCGGAACAACCTCCCAACGAAGCCCGACTGGTCCACCGTCATCTAGTTCTTCGATGTGGAGGTCTACCCTACCTGTTCGCGATAGCCGATCATTGCTTGGCTTACCTCCAAAGACTGCGAAGCCGATCGCTCGTATCCGACAGACTTGACCCCGGGGTCCCGTGGCCAGCATTTCCTGCTTCCGAAGCGACTTAATCGGGGGAGCTTCACCCGACTGTAGCCTCAATCGTAGAATACGACCCGAATGTGGCGCGTCCATAGCGTCCAACACTCGGAATACGAGACCGTCGCCGGTAGTGGCTTCTAGGGTCCTACTAGTTTCTCCAGTCATGGAAGGAAGGTTATCCGTATGACCTCGCGGGCGGAAGATGGTGGTAGAAGTGAACTGGAAATGAGTCCGGAGCAGATGATGGCATCTGCCCTAAGGGCTGCTGAATTGGTAATCGAACGTGTCCAGAATCTACCTGACAAACCTGCATGGCGTGGTGGATCTAGGTCTGAACTCGAGGCGATTATGCACGAAGAACCTCCGGAGGAAGGTCGGCCGGTGGAGGAAGTGATCGAACGTGCGGCTCATGAGATTCTTCCTATCGCGGGGCGAGTAGACCACCCGCGCTTTTTTGCTTTTGTGCCCTCTTCTCCAACCTGGCCAGGAGTCTTGGCTGATTTCATGGCTGCTGGGCATAACATCTTTCAAGGAACGTGGTTGGGCGCGAGCGGACCAAGTATGCTCGAGGTCGTAGTGATGGATTGGTTCCGAAGTTGGATAGGATATCCAGAGACTGCTGGAGGTCTTTTCACGAGCGGAGGCTCGGCTGCAAGTCTCGATGGCTTCGTGGCAGCACGTGAAGCTGCTGGAGCTCCAATGCAGCCATCTGTGTATATGAGCGACCAAAGCCACACAGCGCTGAGCCGCGCTGCGACGATCGTCGGTGTACGTCCGGAGTCTGTTAGGATGGTCTCAACGGACGAACATTTTCGCCTCGATATGAATGAGCTTCGTGGGATGATCATGGAGGATCGAGAATCCGGTCTCACGCCAATCGCCATTTGCGGAAATGCTGGGGCAACGAACACTGGAGCCATCGACCCTCTCGACGAGATTGCGGACTATTGTGAGTCAGAGGAGATATGGTTCCATGTTGATGCCGCATACGGAGGGTTTGCAATACTGACAGACCGCGGTGCGGAGCTTCTCAAGGGGTTGGAGCGCGCAGATTCAATCGCGATGGACGCGCACAAGTGGTTATTTCAGCCCTTTGAATGCGGGTGTTTGATGGTAAAAGATATCCGGAAATTAGAGGGAGCTTTCTCGGTCCAGCCCGAATACCTTCAAGACACCCAGTGGGGGAGAGATCACCCAAATTTTGGCGATCGGGGCCTTCAACTGAGTCGCTCATTCCGTGCGTTAAAGGTGTGGATGTCGGTGCAGACCTTTGGTATGGCTGCCTTTAGGCGCTCTATTGGGAAAGGCATTGAGCTTGCTGAGCGGGCTGAGGCTTACATCCGTGAATCTGATGTCTTACAGATTGCGAATCCAGCTTCCCTGGGTGTTGTCTGCTTCCGAGTTAATCCCCCCCCCGGTGAACTGAATGATGAGCAACTAGAAGAGATCAATGAAGCTGTGCAGGCTCGAGTGATTGAAGAGGCGGTAGCGATGATGTCCTCGACTCGACTTCGCGGATTGTATTCCTTGAGGCTTTGTATTTTGAATCACACAACGACGTGGGAGGACGTCCGGTTTACCTTGGCAGCGATCGAGGATTTCGGACGAGAAACTATCAGCTCTTGAGGTCCTTAGAGGACGGTCCAGCACTTTCAAGCAGCTTGATATTAGGTGGGGTGCTGTTGGCCCTGAGTATGCAGTTGTTTCTCTACTTTCTCACTGAGATCCGATTAACAGACTCAATCATGCTGGCCTTGTTACTGGTGGGCATGCCGGTTTTGGCGATTGCACAGATCCCACTTATCCAGGCAGCGCTACTAGAGCGATTGCCTGTATACTGGAGTTCCATTGGAACACTGTGCGCCTTGGCTGTGATCATTTGTCTGGTGGGAATGCGCCGCGAGGGGCCTGCGGCAATCGGTCTCCAATGGATTTCGCTCGGCAACCTAGTGGGCTGGGGACTTGCGCTTACGATAGCTGGTTTGGTGGTGAGCTTTGCCTTCCGCGGGGTTGGGGCTTCTCTCGGGCTCAAGGAGAGCAGGGTGCTTCGGGCGTTGTTGCCCGAAACAGCAAAGGAGCGAGGAGTTTTTGCTCTCTTGTCCGTTGCCGCCGGTTTTGGAGAAGAAGTCGCATACCGAGGTTATGCCATTCCCGTGTTAACCCCGATTACAGGGGTAGGAGGGGCAGTCTTAATCACGTCTCTCGTTTTTGGCGGGATGCATGCATATCAAGGCTTGCTCGGCATAATCCGGACAATGACGATGGGTGTGATACTGGCTGGGGGGCTCCTCGTATCCGGGAGCGTACTTCCCTGCATTCTTGCACACACACTCATTGATATCATCGCCGGTATCGCTATCGGTCAACATCTGATGTTACCTGAAGAGTCTATTAGTACAGAAGACGTTACTTAACCTGAACCCTAACCTTACGAGCCTTCTATCATGGATGTCGATCTTGCGCTATTAGCGGATGCAGCCACAATCGATGGTGCCGGAAAGCTGAATATTCTCGGCATCTTTGACCGACTCCACACACCTAATTTCCCTGCTCGGCACCCGAAGATGGCTTTGGTTCTCCGTTTCTCAGCTCCACTCACTGAGACTGGACGGCACGAGATTGAGATTACACTCAAGGATCCAGTCGGTAGTGAGTTAATGCGGCTTGATGGAGAGATGCAACTGGGCCCCGGTCCAGGAGTAACGCTAGGTAGTATCCGAGTGCCTCATGTATTGAATATGGATGGTCTAGTGTTCCCGAATCCGGGTACCTACACGTTTGATGTCCGGGTCGACGGAGCACATCACGTCTCGTTACCCCTAGGAGTTCACGGCCCCGAAACAACCGCGGAAGCCTAACCAGGACACAGCGAGAGGTCTTGCATCTGAGGGTTTTCCTGACATCAGGAAACTTTGAAGGTATGAGCCAGGTCTGCCCGGAGGGTCAACCAAGATTCTCACTCGCTTACTTTCGATGGATGTATGACGCAGAGCTTCCCTGATTCGCCTTGCCACCCTCTCTGGGAGGTGAGAAGCTTCAGCCCGCGGAGCGGCGCTAACGTCGTTTGCCGCAGTTTCTGACAGAATTGCAGGGAGAATGAATGGCCACCGCGTCCAAGCGAGAACGAATTCTGCCGCGACTCCTTGAAGAGGAAATGCGTGAATCGTTTCTCGATTATTCGATGAGCGTAATTGTGCAGCGAGCATTGCCTGATGTGCGAGATGGTCTCAAGCCAGTTCATCGCCGGATTCTTTATGCGATGTATGAATTGAGCCTGTACCCTGACCGGCCCTATAAGAAGAGCGCAACAGTTGTCGGTGATGTCCTGGGCAAGTATCACCCGCACGGTGATTCCGCTGTCTATGATGCACTTGTGCGAATGGTCCAGGAATTTGCCATGAGGATGCCACTTATCGATGGTCAGGGGAACTTCGGTTCGATCGACGGTGATCCAGCTGCTGCCTACCGCTACACTGAAGCTCGATTAGAGTCTCTGGCTGTCGAATTATTGGACGATATCCGCAAGGATACCGTCGATTTCCAACCAAACTTCGATAACCAGCTGGAGGAACCTTTAGTCCTACCTGCTAGGTACCCGAATCTCTTGGTCAATGGATCTTCAGGTATCGCAGTTGGGATGAGCACTAATGTGCCGCCTCATAATCTGGCTGAGATCGCTGCTGGCGTCCGGCAACTAGTAGTTGATCCTGATTGCAGCGTGGACGACCTCATGCGCCACATTCCTGGACCTGATTTCCCTACAGGAGGCTTCATCGTCAGTCGTGAGGGGATCAGGGAGATGTACCACCAGGGTCGCGGTCGCGTCCTGATGCGTGCCCGTGTGGTGAAGGAGGGACTACGAGGTGGCAGAGAGCAGTTAGTGGTAACCGAACTGCCTTACGCGGTTTCCAAGACGAGAGTGATCGAGCAGATCGCCAAGATGGCCAAGGCCGGTCGGGCACAGGATGTCTCTGATATCCGTGATGAGACCGACCGTGATGGGATACGGCTCGTTATTGAACTCAAGCGGGGGGCAAAGGCCGAGACAGTATTGAAGATGCTTTACAAGCGCACGAGCCTCCAGATGACGTTTGGCGGACACCTTCTGGCACTCGATCAGGGCCAGCCGCAGGAGTTCGACCTCAAGGAACTCGTCGAGCGCTTTAGAGACCACCGTGTGGAGGTGATTCAACGCCGATCCCGACACGAACTGGAACAAGCTGAAGCGGAGCGTCACATCGCCGAAGGTCTTTTGGCTGCACTGGAAAATATAGACAAGATCATCAAGATCATTCGAGCATCGAGTAATCGTCAGGAAGCGTTTGAGAAACTGCAGGACTCATTCGGGTTCAGTGACATCCAGGCTGCGGCGATTCTGGATATGAGGCTTTCGAAACTCACGGCGCTAGAACGCACACATCTGGAGAATCGTTTGGCGGAGCTGGAGTCAGTGATCTCCGAGCTCAAACAGGTGTTGGGCTCAGAGGAACTGCAGCTCAAAACGATGCTTGATGAGCTGGGTGATGTTGTGAAGAAGTACGGCAATAAGCGTCGCACGGTGATTATGGATAACGAGAAGCAGGAGGTTGATGAGTCACCAATTGAAGACCAGCTCGTTGATGAGGACGTTGTCGTAACACTGTCACACGAAGGCTTCATCAAGCGCATGCCGATGCATCTTTATAGGCGGCGTGTAGGATCTGGAAAGGCACTTGCGGGGATGGAACGCTATGAAGATGACTACCTAGAGCGTGTCTTTGTTGCTCGTACCCAGGGATGGATTCTGACGTTTACTGAAAACGGGCAAGGTTACTTCTTGCCTGTCCTTGATGTGCCTGAGAGTGCCCGGGCATCTCGAGGACAGTCGGTTTACTCACTACTGGAGGGGGCAGAGCGTAAGGATCGAATTGTTGCAATGATTCCAATTGATGACCTCAGCGTTGCCGATCGTCACCTCGTATTCCTATCAAAGTTGGGCTTGGTAAAGAGAACATCGATTTCAGAGTTTTCCCGACCGCGAGTAGGAGGGGTGAAGGCTGCAGGGCTGAAGAAGGACGACGCGATCTTGGATGTCGCTTTGTCGGATGGGACTGCAGAGGTGATGTTGTTATCCCGGTCTGGTCGGGCAATCCGGTTCCCAGAAGAGGAAATCAGCATAGTTGGCCGGAGCGCACAGGGTGTCAAAGGAATGACACTTAAGGATGATGAGGTAGTCGGGATGCTCCTGATCCGTCGGGATTCAACAGTTCTAACTGTGAATGAAGATGGGATCGGGAAACGCACCGAAGTATCTGAGTTTCCGTTACAAAAGAGAGGTGGCTTGGGGACCTTGGCTATTCCGAGTGGGGACGAAGGCTCACCAATTGTATCAGTGTTGGAAGTGCTGGAGGCTGACGAAGTCATGGTTGTCACGGCCGGAGGACAAGTGAGTCGTGCGGCGGCGGATTCTGTCCCGGTCCAGGGTCGCAGGACCCAGGGGAAAGCAATCGTTACAGTGACTTCTGGTGACAGAGTGGTAGAGGTCACCAGAGCTGAGGGACGCGATGGAGGTCCCGCTCGTGATCTGACTGGGGTGGATGCGGAAGGGCAACTGGATTTGCTGGATCTGGACTAACCAGGTTATCAGGAGTTGGGCAATGTTCATTACCGCGACTAGTCATCGGCCACGTTGATGAAATTCTTAGTCCTTGGAGCAGGGGCGCAGGGTTCGGCCTGTGCTTTCGAGCTTCTGCAACGGCCGGAAGTCGATCGGGTTGTCCTCGCCGATTTAAACGTGAATAAACCTCGGCCCTTTCTTAAACATTTCCTGGGTGGGGCTCTAGAGCTCCTGACCTTGGATGCTACTGATGAGGTGGCAGTGCGGAGTGCGGTGGAGAGCGTTGATGGTGTCGCGAGTGCTCTGCCCTACTACTTCAATTTAGACATGACGCGCTTGGCAATCGAATCCAAGGCAAGTTTTTGTGACCTAGGTGGTAACACGGAAATAGTTGATCAGCAGAGGAAGATGACAGTCGAGGCACAGGAGCGGGATGTATCCGTGGTTCCGGACTGTGGGCTAGCACCCGGAATGGTGAACATCCTAGCACAGGGTGGAATCGATGCCTTGGATGAAACCGAATCAGTCAAAATCTACGTTGGTGGTTTGCCCCAGGTCCCAGAGCCACCCCTTAACTATCAACTCGTGTACTCACTGGAAGGTGTGCTCGATTATTACACGACGCCGGTATTGGTACTAGAAGGTGGTGAAGTCATTGATAAGGAGCCACTTACTGGAGTGGAGACTGTAACTTTCGAAGCATTGGGTGAACTCGAGGCTTTTCTGACGGCCGGGGGGATATCTCGTATGCCCTATCGTTACCGTGGCTTGATTCCATCGATGTCCTACAAGACGCTCCGCTATCCTGGTCACTGTGAGCTCATGAAATCGATGCGGAACCTCGGTCTTATGGACCTGGATCCAGTTGAGGTTGGCGGGGCATCTGTTGTTCCTCGAGATCTTCTGATCAAGGTTCTAGATACGAAACTACGCAAGCCGTCAGGTGAGGATTTGGTTGTTATGCGAGTGGTCATAGACGGGGCTATAGATGGGGCACCGAGGACGGTGACATATGAGATGGTCGACTACTATGATCGGGATCAAGAGATCACTGCGATGATGCGAACCACGGGCTACTCACTTGGTGCAACAGCGTACATGCAAGCAGCGGGATTAATACCGAAAGGTGTGCACACCCCGTCTGAATGTGTTCCTGCAGAAATGTATATCCAGCAACTTGCCAACCGTGGCATCGTGATCAAGCGCTCGGAAAACTAGAGTTCAGGATCACGAGCCAGTGACCTCAATTTGGCTAACTATTCTCAGCGCCGCTGACCGAGCACCACCCTTAGGCTAACTCGCTCTTCCCCTCTCTCAACCACGATCACGACCTCATCCCCGGGCTCCTTAGCCTGGAGCGCGTACGTATAAGCATAGATGTCGCCGATAGCTGTACCATCGAATTCTACTACCACATCTCCAGCTCGTAAGCCTCCTTGATCTGCTGGGCTTCCTTCACGTACGCCGGTCAGGCGTAGGCCATGATCGTGGGGCGTCATATCTGGGATTGAACCAAGATAAGCCGATCCATATCCACTACTACTTGAAGATGAAGGGGATGAGTTCTGGTTCGGTGCAGGCTGTTGGATGGGTGTGAGAGTGACTGAGTTACTCCCTCCATTTGCTAGCTGTTTCACGATGCCAGCGGTGAGTGCTACAACTCGCATGACTCCGCTCGAGTTAATCAATTGCCAGTCGTCAGAAGGGCGGTGGTAATCCTCATGGGTACCGGAAAAGAGGTGAAGGACTGGGATTCCTTCGCCATAAAACGATGAATGATCTGATGGTCCGTAACCGTCTGGTGCTCTTGAAAGATCAAGCGGTTGATCCAACGTGACGTTTGCTTCATCTACGACTTGATCCCACTCCTGGGCGGTACCGAATCCAAAGATCGTGAGCGCGTCACCGTCCATCCGACCGACCATGTCTAGATTCAACATTCCGACGGACTTCGAGAGGTCTACTGTCGGATCTCTAACGAAGTGCCCCGATCCCCATAGACCCTTCTCCTCGCCTGTGAATGCTATGAAGAGTGTACTGCGGTCGAGTGGTTCCCCAGCGATAATCGTGCGAGCGATCTCGATCAGGGCGGCACTGCCACTCGCGTTATCGTCTGCACCATTGTGAACCTCACGGGAGTCAGGTGCGAGTGACCCCTCACCACCAAAGCCGAGATGGTCATAGTGTGCGCCGACGATCACGATCTCATCTCTGAGCGTGGGGTGAGTGCCAGGTACCAGAGCGACCACATTTCGTGCTTCTGCAGTTGTGGTATGGACCTCCGTATGCAGGCGAGCAACAGATTGGTTGTTGGCCGCAACTCGCATGGAGTTGGCTAATCCAGGGTGTACGACTAGTGCCGGAATACCAAGCACTGCCCGTATTTCGTTATCGGGGAGCCGAGGGCCCCACCCTTCAGGGAGGAGCACGATGATTCCTGCAGCATCATGGCCCTCTGCGAAGATCGCCTTGAAATGAGGGTCAGCACGTATGGATTCTCCATGCGGGGCGTCAGGGTCTCCCCACTCGACCACAACGATTTTGCCATTGAGATCCAAGTGCGCATAAGGGTCCTCGTTGCCGTTAGCTCGAAGTAGCCCATATCCACCATAAACCAAGGGTGCCTCGAGTTTTTGGGTCGCTGAGAATCCAAGAGGCATCCAATCGCTCTCTAGGTTGTAGCGTTGGCCAGCGACTTCTAGAGTGTTATCCGCACCAAGGGTTGTACCCTTTCGAATAGGAAAGGGTTGAAAGAAAGTGTTAGCCTCTCCGGCAGGTTCCAGGCCGATGTAGTTGAATTGGGCAGCGAGGTATTCAGCAGCACAGCGGGCTCCAGCGGTGCCCACCTCGCGGCCCTCAAGACGATCATCTGCGAGGAAACGGATGTGTGTTATAGCATCGAAGCCGGGTTGTGGTGCAGGACAAACCGTTTGTTGAGCATGGACAGGAACTACTAACAACAGCAAGTATATGAAGACTGTGCTCAACTGTATTATTAAATATGACATTCCAAATTTGAGTGAAGGGTACTCCTTGTGAAACATCATTATCCTATCTCGTTTGCTATACTTTGTTTGATCGGCGGCGGATGTGCCGTAGAAGAAGATGCTGGAGCCACCGGCAGTCTAGCAATGGAAGGTGAGGTCCACCTGCGTCATATTCGGCAACTCACTTCAGGTGGAGAGAATGCTGAGGCCTACTGGGCTTTTGACGGCTCACAGTTGATTTATCAAGCACGTAAGCCAGGTGCGGAGTGCGACCAGATTTATGTACTTGATCCAGAAAGCCTTGATACACGTATGGTGAGCACAGGTGATGGCCGCACTACATGCTCCTATTTCTACCCTTCCGGAAACGAGATCCTGTACTCGTCCACGCATCATCACAATGCGGCCTGCCCTGAGAATCCTGACTTTTCGATGGGCTACGTGTGGCCTGTGTACGATACATACGATGTTTTTGCTTCGAACTTGGATGGGTCTGAGCTTCGGCAATTGACGACAGAAGACGGTTATGACGCTGAAGCGACGTTCTCCCCGATCGGTGATCGCATTGTATTTACAAGTGCCCGAGACGGTGACTTAGAACTCTACTCGATGGCTCCGGATGGCTCCGACCTGGTAAGACTCACGGATCGTCCCGGTTACGACGGTGGGGCATTTTATTCACCTGACGGATCCAAGATTATCTGGCGGGCATCCTATCCGGAGGAAGGACCGGAACTAGAGGATTATAGGCGCCTGCTTTCGCAAGGCCTCCTGAGGCCGGGTGAGTTGGAGATCTATATTATGGATGCTGATGGATCTAACCAGCAGCAGTTGACCCAACTTGGAGGCGCCAACTTCGCGCCTTATTGGCATCCATCAGGCGAGAAGATTCTGTTCAGTTCGAATCACCATGATCCTGACGGTAGAGATTTTGAAATCTACATGATCGACATAGACGGGGGTGGGCTTACCAGGATCACGTACGCGGAAGGCTTCGATGGTTTCCCTGTTTTCAGCCCAGACGGACGGCACCTCGTGTTCGGTTCGAACCGTAATAATGGGGGCACGAATGATACGAATGTCTTCATCGCGGAGTGGGTAGAGACCCCCTGAGTTCAGCCACAACGGTTTTAGGGGGAAGTCTCTATGAGGAGTCCTGATTAGGTGTGGACTTCGAGGAGCTGTGAGATTATCCGATAAGTGAGCCCCCATACAGGCTCCGCCTCCACCAGGTAGCATGGAAATTCCTGTTCGTGACCATCGGGCATGGGGATCTCCACATATGATTCTGAGTCGCGTCCGCGCAATTCATCTAGAGAAACCCAGAAGACCTGATCGATCTCAGGACTGGCAACGGAAGCCTGAGCATGTCTTCCAACTCCGAACACGAAGGGGGTGATGGTGAGTTTGGGTAAGCGGACTGAGTTGGGTTCCAATGCCTTAAGTTGTCCGAGGTGTTGGGCATCTTGGCCTAAATCGAGTGCAGTTTCCTCCATCGTCTCCCTTATCGCAGTGTGCTTAAGGTCGATATCCTTTGAATCTCGACGTCCTCCGGGTAGTGCCATGTGGCCAGACCAAGGGTCACGATCAAAATGAGCACGTTTGATCAAAAGCAGATCCAAACCCTTTGCACTACGAAGTACTACCGAAACTGCGGCCTGAAACTGAGCGCCTGGCATAACTGGGGAGATGTTCTCTTTACTCAAGCAAAGAGACAGAGCTTTAGCCAGGGCTTTGAATCGGGAGTCAGTTTCTTGGGTATGAGAGAATGTCACAGGACGTCAGGTCGTGGATTAGGGCGAACTATATCTTAGCGGTAACGCTCAAACCCCTATCCGCTCAGCTCCCCATATCTGCTTATGGAGCTGGAGTTGGAATCTTACGGGTAGTTCATCCTCCAAGATCCAAGAAGCCAAGGCTTCTAGGTCCATTCGTCCCCATACCGGAGATATCAGGAGCGCCCGAAGTGAACCATTCTCAAGGCGTTGATCTAGTCCCTGGTCTCGAATGGTTTGGCAGGTCCATTCATAGTCACTTCGATCCTGAACTACGAACTTGATTTCATCACGTTCGGTAAGGTGGTCTAGGTTACTCCATAGGTTACGCTCTGACTCTCCAGACCCGGGGCATTTTAGGTCCATGATCTTGTGTGCCCGCGGGTCTAGTGCACTTATGTCGAATGCACCCGATGTTTCAACGAGTACGGTATATTTTTGCTTGATTAGGAGCTGGATGAGTTTAAATGCTCCGGGGTGAGCTAATGGTTCACCACCCGTTACTTCCACGATTCTGGCAGGGTATGACATAACAGACTCGAGAATCTCTTCAAAACTCATCTGCTTACCGCCGCCAAACGCGTACGCAGTATCACACCAAGCACATCGTAGTGGACATCCTGTCAAGCGCACGAAAGTGCAAGGTGTTCCAACCCAGGTTGATTCTCCCTGAATCGAGTAAAAGATCTCGGTGATTCTCAGAAAGGACGTGCTCATGCTAGGAGTCTTCCTCAGTTCTGAGTTCTGATTGGCGGATGATGGCCTTCTCCAACTGGTCCTTCACCTCGTATAGCGTAAGCGATTCAAGAGCTTGTGTTGCCTGAGGCGCAGTGCGTGCTTCCACAAGGATAGAGGTTTCTACATGCCCAACGATACCGACTCCTGTTTCTGCCCATTTTGGGAAGACCAGGTAACCACTATATGGCGCACGTAGGTTGCCTGTCTGTTCCACTTCTATAGATACCGTGTAGGGGTGTCTATCTGATCCTTCAAACGCTGGTGGCCGGCTGTGTAGGCGGAGGTAGCCGCCTAAGGTTGAGTCGTCTGTATTTTTGGTCCTTTTGGTCTCGAGTTGGTGGTCAGGATCTTGATGAGGCATAGTATGGGGAGACCGGAAGTAATGCTGGCGGTGGCTGCTGCAGACTCGTATCGAAGCTAGACGAGTGGGACCTGGGTGGCCACTGATTCTCTTTGGTTGTGATGAAGACAATGGTTCTCTAGACTTTCTTGCGGCCTTGAGGGTTGCATTCATCGCGCGAGTCTTCTTTGACGGAGATCTTGCCAAACAGGATTCTGCCTCATGGCACGAAAGATGCGAGCAGCACTTTTTTCTGACTACGGCGGGCCGGAGGTAATTGAGATCACGGATGTACCGATCCCGGTGCCGGGCCCAGGAGAGGTGCGTATCAAGGTGAAAGCTGCTTCCATGAATCATCTCGATCTATGGGTCCGCCGAGGCCTTCCGATCGAGGCGCCCATGCCACATATAGGTGGCTCAGATGTGGCCGGAGTTGTCGATGCGACTGGTCCAGGTGCCAAAGATGTGCCAATCGGTCTGCGAGTTGTTGTCGACCCATCCATCTCCTACAGGTGGTATGAGGGGCCCGGGCGTGGTGAATCATTCGAGCCGTCCCCATTTCAAATCATTGGTGAGCACACTCAGGGAGGGTTTGCCGAATATACGGTTGTTCCCGCAGAGAACCTTCTTGAGATCCCTGAACATGTGCCCTTTGAGAGAGCTGCTGCGGCAGGGTTGGTATTCGTCACCGCTTGGCGGGCTCTGTTGACTCGGGGCCAACTGCAGGCAGGAGAGCGGGTTCTAATTACAGGAACATCGGGAGGTGTAGGCACCGCCGCCGTGCAAATCGCTTCTAGGGCGGGAGCAAAGGTTTATGCAGTTACGAGTGGCTCACAGAACGTAGCCCGTGCAGAAGACCTAGGAGCTCACGTGGTTTACGATCGCGAAAAGGTGGACTTCGCACGTGAGGTGTGGCGTGATACCGACAAGGCGTGCGTCGATATCGTCTTTGATACCGTTGGGGAGAGTGTTTGGCAGCAATGCGTGCGATCTCTGGGACTAAAGGGTCGATTGGTCACGTCTGGTGCTACCACCGGATCCAGAGGAATTACTGAGATCCGCTTACTATTCTGGAAACAGCTGACGATCATGGGGAGTACCATGGGAACTCCGGCGGAATTCCGTCGGGTGATGCGTCTGGTGTTCGAAGGGAACTTCGATCCGGTTATCCATCAGATCCTGCCGCTCGACCAAGCTCGTACAGCACATGAAATACTTGAATCTGGTCGCGTTTTTGGCAAAATCGTCTTGGTGCCCTGATGGAGATCAGGGATGCTCAACGAAAGGTGGATGAGTGGATTTCACAGTTTGAGGAAGGTTATTGGCCGCCTCTGACCAATCTTGCACGATTGATTGAAGAGGTTGGAGAGCTGGCGCGTGAGCTCAATCACCGTTTCGGTTCCAAGATCAAGAAACCCGAGGAGCCTAATCAGAAACTAGCCCTTGAACTTGCGGATGTCCTATTCGTTCTAATCGTTATCGCCAACGAACAAGGGATCGACCTTGATGAGGCATTGGAGAGCGTGCTCACAAAATATCGGAAACGTGATGGTGAGCGTTGGGCTCCGACGACATCAAGTAAGAATCAGTAGCTCGCCAGAGCTTCAATACAGTGGTCGATTTCCTCCTTAATATTATAGAAGTGAGGACTTATCCGGACGAAGCCTGGCCGGTGGTCAACAATGACCCCCTCCTTCGCCAGATATGCGACAGCGCTGATTGGATCCTCGTGGGGAATCATTATGATCGCAGACCGGTGCTCAAGTTCTGGAAGTGCGATCTTGAATCCTGAATCATGAGCTTTATTGATGAGATGGTTCGTTAGCTCGTTGTTCAGATTGACAATCTGATCGATGCCGACCGCATCCAGGATCTCCTGGCCACCGAGTGCGGTGTGGACAGTCGGTAATGCCGGCGTACCGAACTCAAACCTCCGAGCGTCCGGACGATACTCGAACCCACTGGGGTTGAAATCGAACTGTTGGGTGGTCGCAAACCAGGAGGTGATTCTCGGCTTTAGTTGGGTGATGAGCTCACTCTTAACGTATAGGTAAGCAAGTCCTGGCCCGCCACACAGCCATTTAAGTGGGCCTGCCGTATAGAAGTCTACATCAGTGTCAGTCAATTTGAGGGGCACTTGGCCAGCCCCTTGATATCCATCGATGATGCAGTATGCGCCAGCATCATGGGCAATCCGAGCGAGCGTGCTGATGTCCTGTACGTAACCCGTAGCAAAAAAAACATGGCTTGTAGCTACGAAGAGCGTCCGCTCATCAACTGCCGCCTCGAATTGTTCAGGATCCACACGGATGCCATCCGGGCTTTCAAGGACCACCAGTTCAATTTCCGGCTTTACCATCCATTGGTACGGAAGAGTCGGAAAATCGAGCTCCGTACAGATGACTTTGTTTCGTGACCCTGTCGGAACACTCTCTCCCACCATCGCTAGTGCTGCTGACGTCGATGGCAGACAGGCTACCTCGGCAGCGCTGGAGCCCCAGAAATCAGCAACGAGAACACGTAGATCTTCGATCCGGCTCAGCCAGTGTTGGTACCAAGCCGAGGCACCCATATCGTGCCAGTTTTCTTGAAACTCGTCTAAATATCGTTCGGAACGTTTTGAGAGTGCCCCTAGAGAGCACGAGTTGAGATACGTGCGTCTCGCGAGTATCGGGAATTCCGCACGGACGGAACTGAGATCGAACGCAGAGGGATCACTAGTCACTGCAATGGCCTGGATTGAGGAGCGCCGACAGTACACTGCAATAGGAAGATGTCGCCAGATGGGGTTTCTATCAGGCTGTGGTCGTGGCAAGCTACTTCCATGACATCGATTTTGCTTGCGCTCCCATGGGCCGGAATCATTGCCTTCCTCTTATTGATTGTTAAGCCTGTTAGGCGGCTCACTAATATCACGTCCCTTGATCCCGAACGAGCACCGAGTGTCGGCGTGATCATACCTGCCCGTAACGAAGCCGAGAACATAGAAGAGTGCCTGGCTTCTCTCACGAAATCCAGGTACCCAAACTTCGAGATTATCGTTGTTGACGATCGCAGTGAAGATGGAACTGCGGAGTTGGCCCGAACTGTACCCGCTGGAAATG
>DCAZ01000054.1 GCA_002313925.1 Gemmatimonadales bacterium UBA1120 | reverse complement strand
GGGAGAGAGTTTTGTTTATGAAGTGCATGTCCCTGACGCCGGGATGTTTTGGTATCATCCGCACACACGAGAGGATGTGCAGCAGGACCTAGGACTTTTCGGAAATCTTTTGGTGACCTCTCCGAATCCTAACTACTACGGCCCGGCTCACAGAGAAGAGATTCTGGTCCTAGATGATATTCTTATGGATGAGCAGGGCGTACTACCCTGGGGTGAGAGCGCACCCACACACGCTCTGATGGGGCGTTTCGGGAATGTGATGATGGTTAATGGTGAGACCAATCATCAGCTGTCAGCCAAGCAGGGAGAGGTCGTACGTTTCTTTCTCACCAATGTAGCAAATTCCAGAACATTTAATGTCACATTCGGTGGAGCGCAGGTGAAACTCATCGCGTCTGATGTTGGACGTTTTGAGCGTGAAGCTTGGGTCGAATCAGTTGTGATAGCGCCTGCAGAACGATACGTGGTTGACGTTAGGTTCGAAGAGCCGGGAACTACCTTGATTGCCAACAGTATTCAGGCCATCAACCACTTCCGAGGTGAGTTTTACCCACATGTTGACACCTTGTCGATTGTGACTGTTTCCACAGAGACAGCTGCGCCGGATATCTCGGACAGCTTCTACTCTCTAAGGGTGCACGATGAAATAGCCGCTGAGCTCGAGCCGTACCGTCCTCATTTGAATCGTGAACCAGACTACGAGCTCGAAGCAACCGTCCGTATTCAAGATCTTCCCCCACCCATCGTGCTTGCCATGGAAGCAGACACGCTTTTCTTCCCTCCAATGGAATGGAATGATGCGATGCCAGTCATGAACTGGCTTTCTACCGGAGATCAGGTGACCTGGATTCTCAAAGATCGAGATACAGGCGCTGAAAACAATGATATTGACTGGAACTTTAAGGTAGGGGACCTGGTCAAGATACGAATTTTCAATTCACCTGATTCGTTCCATCCGATGAATCATCCAATCCATATCCATGGCCAGCGCTTTCTCGTCACCTCGATGGATGGTGCCGAAAATCAAAACCTTGTCTGGAAAGACACTGCAATCGTGCCAGTAGGGTCCTCGATGGACCTGCTCGTTGAGATGTCGAATCCCGGTGAGTGGATGCTTCACTGTCACATCGCTGAACACTTGAGTGCAGGCATGATGTTCAGCTTCACCGTGCAGGGACAGTGACCTCTTGAGAACCATCATCAAATCTGTGATCGGTGCGGTACTGATCTTGAGTTCCGGTGCTGTTCTCTTGGTTGGAGGCAGACGCATTATCGAACAGGAACGTATGGCCCAGGAAGTGGACCGCCTTCGCGAAGGGTTATACCGGGCACGTGCAACGGCCGAACGGTGTCAGAAATCAATCGTTTCTGGCGAAACTGAGCTTGTGGAACTAAGAGCCCGACTCGATTTGCTCCGAGTTCGCGTCGACAGCTTTGAGGCACTCGATGAACGAGGTGTGCCCCAGGATCGTTATGCGACCTACCTGGGCACCTTCAACATGTATAACGATACTGCCAGCACGTGGGAGGAACGGGAGCGCCAACTGCGCGTAGCTGAGGCTTCCTGCCGGACCGTCATCCTAGAACACAATGCAAAGAGTGATTCTCTGCAATCACTCTTTTCGGAGCTTGGTGTGGACTAAGAACTATCAGAGAAGGCAGAATCAAAAGCTGTTTCAGATCTCGGGAACTCCAGCGCCCGTACAAAGTCACACGCTTCGGCGGCACCATGTTCACGTTCCATGCCAGCATCTTCCCATTCCACTGAAAGCGGGCCTTCATAGCCGACGCGGTTCAGAGCTCTAACAACCTCTTCGAAGGGAACGTAGCCCCTCCCTAAAGAACGGAAATCCCAGTACCTGTCAGCGTGACCAAAAGGAAGATGGCCACCAAAAACTCCTGAAGGCTTCGGGTGGTCAGACCACCAGACGTCCTTCATATGAGTATGATAAATCCGTGAGCCGAAACGAAGGATGAAGTCGACACAGTCGACCCCCTGGTATGCAAGATGACTCGGATCATAATTGAACCCGAACGCCGAGCGATTTCCTAATGCATCCAGTGCTCTCTCAGCAGTCACGATATCGAATGCTATCTCGGTAGGGTGTACTTCCAGGCCGAAGTAAACTTCCACTTCGTCAAAAACATCCAAAATCGGGTTCCATCGTTCAGCAAAATCAAAGAATCCCGCGTCGATCATCTCATCCGAGACAGGAGGAAACGAGTAAAGCAGGTGCCAGATGGAACTGCCGGTGAACCCGTTGACCACCGTTACCCCAAAGTTCGCAGCAGCCCTAGCCGTAAGTTTCATCTCTTCTGCCGCGCGCGCGCGGACACCCTCAGGATTCCCATCACCCCATACCCGTGAAGGCAGAATTAATTGATGGCGTTCGTCAATTTGGTCGCAAACAGCCTGTCCTACCAAATGATTACTGATTGCCCAAACATCAAGTCCATGAGACTGAAGCATTTCTCTTTGGGCCACGCAATAGTCCGGATCTTCCGCCGCACGTAAAACGTCCAAATGGTCTCCCCAGCAGGCGAGTTCGAGACCATCGTAACCCCAAGTGGCTGCTTTCTCTGCAAGTTCTGTAAGCGGAAGGTCAGCCCATTGACCAGTGAATAGAGTAACCGGTCGACTCATGAATCTTCTCTGGTATAGGGGGTTTCACCCATGCTACACTCCAGGCGGGGAATACGATGCATCGACCCAACCGCCTAGACGGTAGCTCTCCAGTGCTTTATGGATGAAGTAGACTCCGTGCGCACCGTCCTGGACCGTTGGAAAATCGTCCGCGAACGGGAACGTCGTCCTATCACTGCTTAAGCTGCACGCTACATTCCTGTAGATGTTAGCGAAAGCCTCTATCAAGCCTTCCGGATGGCCGCCCGGGAGCCGGGTATGTGCTCGCGCCCGCTCTGACGTAGCACCTGCTGCCCTGTGAAGAACCCTCTCCGAACCATCTGATTCAATCAGACGCAACCTATTCGGGTCCTCCTGAGACCAATCCAGCCCACCGCTGCTACCATAGATCCGGAGTCGAAGGTTATTGCGCTCACCAGTAGAGATCTGTGAAACCGAAAGCAGGCCCCTTACACCCCCTTCGAGTTCCAGGAGCACAGTCGCATCATCCTCAAGCTTACGACCATCAACCACTGTGCCTAGATCCGCGAAAAGACGCTGTACCTCTAATCCAGTGACATACCGGACCAGATTATGAGCATGCGACCCAATATCGCCCAAGGCTGAGGAAATACCCGCTCGGTCAGGATCCGTCCGCCACTCTGCCTGCTTATGCCCTTCTTTTTCCAAGGGCGTGGACAGCCACCCCTGGCTGTACTCGACCACAACCTTTCGGATCTCTCCAAGTTCTCCTCCGCGAACCCGCTCACGGGCTTCCTTCACGATCGGGTATCCAGTGTAACTATGGGTCAACGCGAATAGGCAGCTATGCTTGTCTACTAGATCGCAAAGATCTTCAGCATCCTCCACTGTAGTGGTCAGCGGCTTGTCGCAGATTACGTGGACACCCTTTTGCAGAAAAATACGTGCCACGGCATGGTGCAGATGGTTCGGTGTAACAATGGACACGAGTTCAATCCGGTCACCTTCTGTCAGAGCATTCTCTGACTCAGCCATCTCCTCATATGAGTCGTATGCTCGACTGAGATCGAGACCCAACTCCAGCCCAGCCACTTGTGATTTAGCGGGATCAGATGAGAAAGCTCCCGCTACGAGTTCATATCCCCCATCGAGTGCAGCCGCCATTCGGTGGACCTTCCCGATAAAAGCGCCAGGGCCTCCTCCAACCATCCCATAACGAACGGTCACGCGGATCCCTCAATGCTCTTGACCCGGTAACCCCCAACTCGACGATCCTGAGCATACATAAAGCCGAAAAGCAGCAGGAGTATACCGCAAAGGGGCACCATGAAACGGAACGAGATCTTACCGCCGTAGTTGTCTGCTGGATTTAGTATCGCCTGAGCCTCTGCTACAAGGCTCTCATTGGCATCGGAAGAAATGAGCACCCTAAGCGCGTTTGCAGTAAGAGGATATGGTAGTGCACCACTCGCACTGAATGTCTCCAGAACCTCGGCTGCTGCTAATCTGGCCGACTGGACATCATCTTCAGCTCCGCCGGCCAGCCCGGTCTCAGCCTGTTGGAGTAATTCGACAACCTGCTCTACAGGGATTTCATCACGAGCATACCTGTCTGCGATCTTTCCCATCTGTGGTGCCGCCACCAGGCCCACCGTGGCCATTCCAACTGTACCCATGAGTCCCAATCCAAGAGCGCCACTCCGCGGAACGCGTTCCGACACCACCCCTAGCATAGTGGGCCAGAAGTAACAAACCCCAATCGCGAACACCGTAGCGGCTGCGAAGGTCATTACCCCACTTGCGTAGCTCAGCCAAAGAAGACCAATACCGGAGACGAGTGCCGATAAAACCAAGATCCCAGTCGGTGAAAGGCTACGTACCACAGGGCCCGCTTTATAACGCAGTACGGCCATCAAACCGCTAATCCACACGAGAACCAAGATCCCGGGCATCCCGCCAGCCTCTACCACCGCCGGTACCCAACGGTTTGGACCGAGTTCAATCGACGCTGTCATTGCCATCGCGAGGAGCATCACCCACATAAACGGTGTAGCGAGGGCAGCTCGGAACATTTCACCCATACCTACGCCCGCTTGGACGCCTTCCGTTTCTGGGAATGGTTCCCGTAGCAGGAGCATCCCATAAATCAGGGTCGGGATCAAAACGAGTCCGATTTGGCACTCCCAGCTTGTAACCCCACCCTTATCGAGTCCGTATGCGGCCAGTCCACCAAGAACAGCTCCGCCGGGGAACCATACATGGAACTGATTGAGCTTTACCGTTTTGTTATCCGGATAGAGCGCAGCGACAAGCGGATTACAAGCAGCCTCGACCAGACCGTTGGCCATTGCGATCACTAGGGCACCAACGAAGAGAGTCCAGAAGCCCCCGGCGATGATCATCGTGAGCACCCCCACAAGGTGCCCGACAAACGAGATCCTCAACAAGAAACGCATACCAAGCGTATCAGCGAATGGAGCAAACAAGAGTTGCGATACGGCGAAACCCCATAGTGCAGCACCTCCGATCCATCCTACTTCTTCATTCGTTAGCACGAACTCACGCTTCAGCGAAAGCATGATCGCACCTACAGTGGCGAATGCGACCGACGTGGCGATCAAGGCGATGCAGCTACCAATAAAGAGCCTTGAAGAATCGATGCCGGCTCCTGATTCCGTGGTTCTGTTCTCAGGCATAGTGATCCGGTGTGAATGATACGGGCGTTGGGTACCGAGCGGTCATCTTATTCCAACCCTATGTGTCGAAGAACTTCCGGAGGTGGAGGCTCCCAGCGAGGAAGGGGGACATTGCCGACATACTGCAGATCCTCCATACCCTCGGGCGTAGTCCAGAATGCTGTGGAAGTCAGATCTCGGACTTTATCAAAAAATAGAGC
>DCAZ01000005.1 GCA_002313925.1 Gemmatimonadales bacterium UBA1120 | reverse complement strand
CAAGCTCATACGACGGATCACATGGTTTTCTGTATCGACTATGTACAGGCTGTGATCGGCAGCCGAGTACGCGATGCCCTTAGGTCCGTTGAAGGTCGCGGTCATTGCTGGTCCTCCGTCTCCCGTAAAACCTCTCTCACCCGTTCCAGCAATCCGGTAAAGACGTCTCGCCCGTAGGTCGAGCCGGAACACTGCGTTTCCCTCGCGCAGCACGAGGTAGGCGTTGCCCTGATCATCGGTCGCGATGGAACGCGGTCCCCTGAGTGTTGTGCCCGCGAGCGGCGCCTCATCCGGAGTGGTTCCTCGCTCTCCTGTGCCAGACAGCGTCGAGATTGTGCCGGTACTCATATTTACATGGCGAACGCGCCCGTTACCGATGTCGCACACGAGCAGGTGACCCTCAACATCAAAAGCGATGCTGTGTGGTTGGCGAAGCTGTGCCTCGGCAGCGGGCCCACCGTCACCCGAGAAACCCGCCTCACCCGTACCCGCTACGGTGGACACGAGTCCAGTTTGAGCATCAATCCTGCGGACGACATGCGCATCACGTTCGACCACGAACAGATTGCCGTCTGGATCGAAACGGATCTCGTGCGGAGCCGAGAAAGAGGCGTTCAGCGCTGGCCCACCATCTCCGGTGTAAGTTTTCTCACCGTTGCCGGCAATCGTGGTTAGGCGTTCCGTGCCTAGATCCAACCTACGAGTTCGGCCAGTATCTACCTCGCAGAAGTATAGAGCACCATCAGGGCCAGCAACCACACCATATGGGTTGTTTACAGAGGTCTGAGACCCCTGTAGGCCCCCCTGGCCTTCCGGTTCATATCCGGCGACTCCGGTCCCTGCAATCGTACGTACCTGGCCCTGTCGGGTGAATGCAGGCCGCGGGCGAATGCCCATGACAGTGCCTAGCAGCCCGGTTTGAAGAAATCGGCGGCGGGTGTAGTTGGCCATACGCGGTATCCAAGCCGTGGGGACCATCCAAGGTTGAACCGCTATAGTAAGTCCTGCAACTACTATCAGGAGATGTAAGCCTTGAAATCTGGGACGGTTTTGTTGCGTATTCTTGCCGGACCCAACGGCAGGATACGTCTTGGGTGGCGGCTCATCCTGTTTCTGGTCCTCACTCTCTCGATAGCTATTCCTATCACCTTGCTTCTCCCAACTAATCTCGGTGAATCAGTAGGAAGCTTACTGGGAGCTAGTTTGGCAGGATGGTGGTTGCTAACGCGTGACAAGCGAGGCTTCGCCGCACTTGGTTTCTACTTTTCGAGCGATGCAATAAGGGAGTCAGTTCGAGGTGTAGCCCTTGGGATTGGGATTGGGGTGGTTGTAATCACCGCGATATACCTTTTGGGAGGCGTGAGGTGGACTTCAGAAAGCGGAACTATTTTGGGGTGGCTACTGGGAGCACTTTCAGCTCTGGCTTTCTTTGCGATCCCAGCTGCATCAGAAGAGGCCTTCGTTCGGGGCTACTCATTTCAGGCAGTAGTCGAGTCTTGGGGTGTTGGGGCTGCAATCACCATAACTGCCATAATTTTTGGAGCTCTTCACTTCGCGAACCCTGACTTTGGATGGGTGCCGCTTATCAATGTCACACTGGCTGGTGTGTTGCTTGGGGTGGTGTATCTCAAAACCCTCAGTCTCTGGTGGGCTACCGGCGTACACCTAGGATGGAACTGGACTCTAGGTTATCTAGCAGATGTACCTGTCAGTGGATTGGAGTTGGTGGATGCACCCTACTATGAAGGTCACCCAATTGGTCCAGAATGGCTGAGCGGAGGAGGGTTCGGACCCGAAGCCAGCTTGATCGCCGCCCTGGTGCTTTTCTTAGCATCGATGGTGCTATGGTGGGGCCCATGGCTTTGTCCTGGACCTACCGCAGAGTCATCAGACTCTCTGGCCCACTCTAGAATGAAACAAAGGGGGAACAAGTGACGTGGGAAGTAGGCTTCGTACTGGGCCTGACGCTCGTTGCAGTAGTGCTGTTCGTCACCGAAAAGTTCTCCACAGATGTCGTGGCAGTCTTAGTGATGATTGCGCTCCTAGTCTCCGGGATTCTTACACCGGCCGAGGGCTTCAATGGTTTCGCCAATCCCGCAACCGTCACGGTTGGGGCGATGTTCGTGCTCAGTGCCGCACTGTTCCGCGCTGGCGCGGTAAACTTCCTAGGTAGAGCACTTCGCAGACTGGCCCGACGTAGTTCCACGCTGATGCTGTTGGTGATGATGCTGGGTGTGGGCGTACTCTCGTTCTTCCTGAATAACACGGCTACAGTGGCAATCCTGATCCCTGTCACTATGGTGGTTGCTCAGCGGGTAAGTACCAGCCCCTCCAAGCTTCTGATGCCCCTCTCATTCGCTTCCATGTTTGGGGGTATGTGCACGGTTCTCGGGACCTCGACCAACATCCTGGCAAGTTCAATGGCCCAAACCGCGGGGCTTGAACCGTTCGGTATGTTCGAGTTCAGCAAGCTGGGCCTGATTTTCTTTGCCGTAGGGGTCATATACATGATGACCGTCGGTAGAAAAATCATTCCAGAGCATCGAACGGCAGGAGATCTCACAAAAACCTTCGGTCTGGGCGACTACCTGACAGAACTCCAATTGCATGAAGAATCCCCGTTGGTCGGCCAGTCGCTGGCATCAGCTCCACTCCTTGAAGAGTTCGACATCGAAGTTCTCCAGATCATAAGGGGTAAGGACACCCTTCGCCCGACTCCTAAGACCATACTACGCGAACATGATCTTCTTCGAATCAAGGGGGATCTTCGAACAATCAATGAGCTAAAGGAGCGAGCGCAAGCCACATTGGGAATGCACATGAAGTGGCGAGACAGCGACCTAGAATCCAAAGACAGTAAGCTCGTTGAGGCGATAGTGGGTCCTGGTTCACCGCTTGCTGGGCGCTCCCTAGTCGAGTCAAATCCACGAAAGAACTACGGAGTCTCTGTGCTTGCTATCCGCCACCACGGAGCCCTGACACATGGCGAGTTACAGAACATCAAGTTGATGTCGGGAGATACGCTGCTGATCGAGGTGCCGAACTCCCGGATAGCCCATCTCATCCAGCAACGTGTGTTCCTGCTCGCGTCTAGCGCTGGAATCCCTCGTTTCGACGGAGCTAAAGCTGCTAAAGGGCTCGTTATTATAGTCTCAGTCGTGGTAAGCGCTGCGTTCGGGTGGCTGTCTATTGCGAGTGCAGCGGCCACGGGCGCTCTGCTGATAGTGCTGAGCCGGTGTATTTCGATGGAAGAAGCTTATACGGCCATTGAGTGGAATGTGCTTTTCCTACTGGCGGGCATGCTTGCATTGAGCGTTGCAATGGAAAAAACCGGCACTTCGGCAATGTTGGCGAGGGGAATCATTGACATATTCGGGACCATGGGACCCACTGCCCTAGTCGCAGCATTTTTTGGCGTAACCATGGTGCTCACAGCAGTGATGTCGAACCAAGCGACAGTCGCGCTATTGATCCCCGTCGCTATCACTACAGCGTATTCGCTCGACGCGAATCCGCGCACCTTCATGTTCGCAGTCATGTTTGCAGCGTCATCGAGCTTTATGACACCCGTTGGGTACCAAACGAACACGATGATCTATGGACCCGGCCAGTACCGGTTCAAGGATTTCATTCGTGTGGGGACACCACTCACACTCATATTCTGGGTCTTAGGTACCCTCTTGATTCCCTGGTTCTGGCCTCTCTATGGCTGAGAGATGGTGGCCGATATCGGGTTAAGTGCACTGGGGTCTACTGAATAAAAGCATCGGGTTCATGCACATCCGCATCCAGATCATCCAGCTTCTCTTGCATGAAAATCCGAGCATCTTCGATCGCCTGATTATAAATCGCCGGACCCACCGCTGAGAGAAAAAAACCAAGCAACTGTTCGGCCCGAAACACGGAAAGATCTTCCTCAAAAGTCTCTAGAAAGAAGGCTTGAAGACCGGAGACCAAGCTCTCCCTGCGTGCCTCTTTGATCTCAATCGCCAACATGCCTCCTCATTAGTCTGTCACACGCTGGGCGCAATCACACTATCCAGAAGGTCTGCTTCATTAACCACCACGAACCCCAAAGCAGACATACGGCAAACCCCAGCAACACAATCAATTTCACTACCATCTGCGGCTTTGGGTATCGGTATTCACATAAGAACTAGATGTGATGCCTATTCGGATAGTTTGCCGTACACAGTCCCGCTCGCCCACCAAAAGAGAAGGTTCAACCCAGCCGTTATCAGAGCAGTAGTGAAGACCGTACCTGCTACCATGACGAAGAGTACTTCAGTGGCCATGATCTCCGAGAAACCCAAGACCATTGCTACAGTCATTGCGCTTGCACCCGTGATCTGAATAACCGTGTCGTAAAAAAGTGTTAGGAGTACGACGTAGACTGGTATAGTGATCGGACCTAGCACATCCAAGCTGCCATCACCGGCAAACCCCAGCTCCATTAACCAGTCACCTGCCGAAAACATGAGGGTATACCAGATCGCTAGGTTTATCATTATGACACCAAGGATAGGTTTCATTCTGTCTGTCATAAAACGAACTCCCTGAAAGTGAACAACTGCGGGTATCCCATACTCCAAGAATGCCTCTAACCTCAAATAATCCGCAACTCAACGGGGAAAGCAGGACAGCAGAGAACTGAATTTCCACTCTCGATATGGCTCTGCCCTATCTGATTTTACTCTGCCCTTCGAAGTTACCTTCCATATCGGACACTCAAGACAGCGTTCCTAAGTGTCCCGGGAGAAGAACTGATGGCAATTAATGAAGAGCTTACGAATTTTCTGAAGGAAGGCCTGGAGCGTGGCCTGCCACGAGAACAGCTCGAGGAGACCCTCCTAGAAGCCGGTTGGCCTCGCGATCAAGTTCGAAGCGCCCTAGGAGGATTCGCCGACATCACGTTTCCGATTCCGGTTCCGCGCCCCAACCCGTACCTCTTCGCCCGAGAGGCCTTTGTCTATCTGGTTCTCTTCAGCACGCTGTACGTCAGTGCCTTCAATCTGGGCACCCTGCTCTTCCAATTTATCGATCAAGCTTTCCCGGACCCCTCCGTAGATCCGGCATTCGCATTGGAGGCGAGACGAGAGGCGATCCGGTGGGCGATCTCGTTACTCGTCGTGGCATTCCCCGTCTTCGTCTTTGTCTCACGGACAAACGACCGCGCCATCCGACAGGATCCGAGGCGTCGACTTTCCAAAGTGCGCCGGTGGCTGACTTATCTCACACTTTTCGTGGCGGCAAGCATCCTGATCGGTACCATGACTGACATTGTCTACAACCTACTCAGTGGTGAGATCACAACTCGTTTCGTTCTGAGAGTCCTCACGGTTGGCGCCATCGTTGGATCCATATTCAGATACTTCCTGCAAGACCTCCGGAAGGAGGAGAACGCTGAATGAAACTCTCGTCTGAATCTGTGTTGCTTGGAGCCTCGGTGATGACGGTCATCGCGGCGGTGGGGGTCGGCCTCTTCATCCTCGGATCACCAATGGAGGAACGAGCACGTCGGGTCGATAACCGAAGAGTGGAGGACCTACAGGGGATAGTGGGTGCGACAGATCTGTACTGGACACGGCATTCCCGTTTACCCGTATCGCTGGACGAGCTGACGGCAGAGCCCGGAGTGAGGATCAAAACCGCTGATCCTGCGAACTCAGAGACGTACGGCTATCAAGCCGTAGACAGCATCCACTACCAGGTGTGTGCAAACTTCGAGCGGGCGTCTGGTGAGACTTCAAGTAACTCGGCAAGGAATCTATGGGCCCATAATTCCGGACCTCAGTGTTTTCAATTCGAGGCCGAAGAAATCGTGCGCAACAACAACTGAAGCAGTGCCCTGAACCGTATCCTTAATCTGCAAAGTTAGGATTAGCGTTTCATGCCCTAGGTTTGCGACGATTCCGCCGGAGAACCGCAACTTAGTCGGAAACCTAACAACCTGAAGAAAATCTCTTAAAATGAACCCTCAATCAGGGTTCTTGGTTTAACCATCCTTGGCGTATACTTTCGAAGTACGGGAAACGATTTTCGGGTAACCTCATTTGTGAAGGAGAGACCCATGGGTGTGAAGCGACCTAATCGCAGGGACTTCCTCAAACGCGGCGCCGCATTAGCGGGTGGTGTTACGCTGGGCGCGGCAGAGCCTGTGATCCGCAAAGCAGCAGCATCGGCACAGTCTATCGAGGAACAGTCGCAAGAAGTTCCCTCACAAGAGGTCCAGGACTGGTCGAGTGACGAACTGGTCGCCTATGGAGAGCGCTCCCAGCACGTGACGTCGGTACGGGAGCCGGTCAACGGCAGGCCATCGCCCGACGACTTCGATCTCGTCTTTCACATAGGGACTCCGCTCGAGGAGCAGGTGGGGGCGATCACACCGTCTTCACTCTTCTATTTCGGGACCACACGTGGCTCAATCGTTCCGACCATCGATCCCGCGGAGCATCGCCTCATGATCCACGGCTTGGTGGACCGTGAGCTGATCTTCACCATGGATGAGTTGAAGCGTTTTCCTTCCGTGACCCGCCTTCACTTCATCGAGTGCGCGGGGAAC
>DCAZ01000124.1 GCA_002313925.1 Gemmatimonadales bacterium UBA1120 | reverse complement strand
GAACCGCAAAAATTACCGCCCGCCAGAGCACAATCAGTGTCCGATCGATAATCGAGGTATAGAGTGTTTGCCAAACCTGCGGAGGGCGATAGGGTGGTAGCTCCAGACTGAAACTCGTCGCTTCCCCGCGAAGCACAGTCCGAGACAAAATCCAAGACGAAAGAAACATCATCACGATTCCTAGGAGCGCGATACCCACAACGGCACCAGCACTGATCAAGCCCCCTAGTTGTGACGGCGCCAAGGCACCAACAAAGATTGTCGCGATCAGAATCTGGGTTGGCCAGCGGCCATTACATAGAGAGAAATTATTCGTAATGATCGCAACTAGGCGTTCCCGAGGAGAATCAATAACGCGGGTAGCCACTACACCGGCTGCGTTACAGCCGAATCCCATACACATCGTTAGAGCCTGTTTGCCATGCGCTCCAGCCTTACGAAAGAGCGAATCGAGATTAAACGCTACCCTGGGCAGATAACCAAAATCTTCAAGCAGGGTAAAAAGCGGGAAAAAAATCGCCATTGGCGGCAACATGACAGCTATCACCCAGGCCGTCGCGAGATACACTCCGTCCAGCAACAAGCCATCAAGCCACCACGGTATCCCAATCCCGAGCGAGAGAGCTTTCAGGACACTATGCCCGTTATCAATTAGTACTGTTGCTAACATGGAAGATGGGACATTGGCACCTTCGATAGTGATCCAAAACACTACCGCTAGAATGAGCAGCATGAGAGGGAAACCAAAAACCCGACTTGTGAGCCACTCGTCCATCTTTCGGTCGAAAGCGATACCCACCTTCTTGAGTCCTCTAACCTGGACCCGCGCTGCTATCTGTTCAGCAACTTCGTAAGCACGGCGTGTTACGACATCTTGGAAATTCGAGGGGAGACTCCACCTCAGGCCTATCGCCTTCTTTAGTACCCGCTGACGTACTTCCGCTGCAGCAATCTCGACTAATGCACCTGACTCATCATGAGCCAGTTGCCCTAACTCACCCGAATGAACAGCCCCCTCGACGGCCTCGTCAGCATTTAGGAGTCTAAGGGCCACCCATCGCGCATTCGGGATATCTGGAAATGCATCGTGAATCACTGGAACCAACTGATCCAGGGCAACTTCAACTTCAGCCGTGTGTTGCTCAACCCGGACGGCAGCCACAGCATCTGTTCTCAGCGCGACTTCCTGGGCAGCGGAGAGAAGATTATCGATCCCGATCCCCTCTCGAGCGATACCCTGCACAACGGGCACGCCCAGTTCCCGCTCAAGCTTCGCTGGGTCCACAGCAATACCGTGTCGGCGAGCCTCATCCACTAAGTTGAGGAAAATGACAACTCGGTCAGTGATCTCCAGAATCTGCAAGGCCAGGTTCAGGTTCCGCTCGAGCCTAGTCGCGTCCACAACCACAACAGTCACATCTGGCCGACCAAACAAAACAAAGTCCCGCGCTACTTCCTCGTCCGCACTACCAGCTAGTAGTGAGTACGTACCAGGCAGGTCGACAACCTTCGCTCGCTTACCCTCATGAACAAACGCACCCTCAGCTCGCACCACAGTCTTGCCCGGCCAGTTGCCAGTGTGCTGCCGGAGACCCGTAAGCTCATTGAAGACTGTGCTCTTGCCGACGTTAGGATTTCCTGCGAGGGCAATCAGGTAATCCCACTTGTCAGTGCTTATGCCCAAACGGACCAGACTCTTTGCGCGATGCTGTGCACAGGAGACACAAGGGTCGGCTGTAAAAGCTGGCATCAGTCGGCCACCTCAACGAGAGACTCTGCTCTTTCGATTCTGATCCATACAGCTTGGCTTCTGCGCAGAGCGATGAGCGCCCCACGAATCAGATACGCAACTGGATCTCCGGCTGCGCTCTCCATATCTACTCTGATCTCTGTACCCGTAACTACCCCAAGGTCGAGAAGACGCCTTCGCTCACTACCCTGACACGCGGGAGAGATATCAATGACTCGTGCTGTTTCTCCAAGATCCAGATCAGCCAAAGTTACAGGTCGGCTGCCTGTGTGCTGATCTTCAGGTAGAACCCGCACGGTAACGTTTTGTGCTTCCACCATATTAATCCAGCGCTCACTTCCATCCACTAGAACCCGAACTTGTCGGTTATCTCGCTCTATTGCCTCGACCCGACCACCGAGTACTAAACCGAGATTGAGTAACCCATTGAAGATCTCCCGGGGCTCATCCTCGAGGTGGATCACCTCCAATGCCATTCCTAGGGGGGCTAGCCCCAGACTCAGCAGTTCGACTTCTGGCAATTCACCACTAGCTGTCGGAATAGGGTCGCCATGAGGATCCCAGCGTGGGTGGCCTAGCCGAGCGGATAAGGCATCAGTCTGTTCAGCTGAAAGACTGTGCTCCATTATTTCAGCTTCGTCATGCCACTCTGCTGCAGGCACCCCTGTCCGATCTGCGAGGTACCGTTCCCACAAACGGTGTGTCCGGACCAGTCGAAGAGCAGATTCTCGCCCAAGCGTGGTGAGAGTCAGGCCTTCTCTTCCTGGGTGGACAAAATCTGATTCGGTTAGTCGAGTTACGAGCTTAGCTGCATCATTAGTGGAGATTGTCAGCCGACCCGCGAGACTCTCCAGCGTCGGCGTCCTACCAGCTTGTTCCCACATATAAAAATGCTTCAGTGCATCCTCAAGTTGTACCTGTTTCGTCAAGCGGAAACTCTGTGACAGACGAGCGTAGATGCCTCGCCGAGGCCAGAACATGACCATAAGAACCGCCACCGAGCCGGCAAAGATCGCAAGAGCAAAGAGTGGATCAACCATAAGGGAGCAGGCACCACAACTAATATACCAGTAAATTTAGGCGAGACTAAATTTGACCTCGAACGGAGAGTGCGTCAACGCTAAAACTGACCTATTTCAGGACCATTCTAGAACCTAAACCAGGGTATAGGTTTGGGTTGCAAACAGGTGTTAAGGGCGCCTAACCGACCCCTCGGTCTGATATTGTCCACCGATAAATGAAGGGTAAAGACTCACCCACACCCAAGATCCAAGGCTGGTCGAACATAACCTTCCCGTCGACAGAGACTGCAAGCCTCACTACCTCCGGTAACTCACCATTGTTAATGAGTGTAGCCGAAATACGAGCTTCTTC
>DCAZ01000088.1 GCA_002313925.1 Gemmatimonadales bacterium UBA1120 | reverse complement strand
TCCAAGATTTGGGCACTCGCAGCACGAAGATCTGGGCGGACTTCGTACGCCCGCACCCCCAAGACCAGAACGTCAAATGAGCTAAAAGAGCCACTCCGAACCGTGTTTTCGTCCAGAACATCAACCTCAACTCCGAGTTGGCGGATTGCTTCCGGACCGTCATCTCCTGAACCCATAATATATCCGACCCTTAACCCCGGAGTGACAGCTACAGGGAAGACCGTTATGACCACTTCGGCATCAGAATACAGAGGTGACCGAGGGATATGTTCATAGTCGATGAGCGTGAAACCTTCGGTATAGGCGTTATCGTCATCCGTGCGCGCAACAGCCTGGAAGGCATGATCACCTAACGAGATCCCACCCTGAGGCTGCACAGTAAAGGCCAGTGTCCGCTCTGCCCCTGAATCTCTCAAATCAAATGAGTGAGATGTGGGCGTCACCATCCACCCCTGAGGCGCGAGAAGTCTCACCTCGCCTCGGACACCTTCATCTTCCTGCGAGCGCACGATGACCGAAATAGCTCGAGATTGTGTCTGACCCTGAGGCCATGCAATCCCGCCCGGTGCGACGGCCACGGAAACTTTTGGCACTACCAATACTGGCTTCTCGAACTCACCGAAGGATGGGTCCACGCCAACATAGCGCCAGGGAACAACAGTCTCGACACGGCCACCCATAGATTCCCCTGGGAGCGTCTGCGAGAACACCGCCCTCCCCCGGACCGGTGCAGGATCCCGGGGCATTCCCCAGAGATCAGGCTCATCGGGCCATCGGTAGCGGGCCCCATCGCGATCTTCCCTCAAGAAGTAGAGCCGTGAAACATCGGAATCATTTGACACTATCAAGTCAAAAGTCCAGGTCGCGAGCGTGCCCGCTATCACCTCTCCATTTGCAGATAACCCGGAAACAGACATCTCACGAGCTTCCCAAGCTTCAGGGATTTCTAGGTCTACCGTTGGATTCGCTAGGTGAACATCACCGCCATTCCAAAGATGCGCTTGGACTTGGACAGCCTGACCCGGGACAAGAAGATCATCTGCCACCCTAACGTCGAAGGTGATAGCTGACGCGGCCATCAACGCTTGCGTCGCTAGGATTTTCTTCTTCCCGAGTGCAATTATGAATTCTTGGTCGGCTACCGTACCGGCCACCTCTCCCGCCGCCACCAGATGTTGTAGCGCCTCTGCCAAATCTGGAACGATTGCAGAGGGGTTTAGGCCGAAGACGCCTCTGGCCCTCGCGACTGATGCCCGATAAGCCTCAAGGTGCGGGAGCACCTGAGCACCGGACTCGCTATCGAGTCCGGTTGCGATACCTACCAAAGTGGTATCGATGCCTGAAAACATCCCATCGTTAAACCCATCAATGTGAGTGTCGACAAGAGTTAAGCCCGTGTCCTGGGGCCCGAAGGGCTGGGGCGCACCCATATCCTGTGAGCGATGTTGGCTTCGACTCTCCATTGAAAGCTGGAACAGAGAGCGGCCTAGCAGTGGATCATGACTCCCGGTATCGATGACTGTGACATCTTCGGTAGTGTCTCCTCCGCCTCCGAAAAAGCGTCTCCGAGATGTCTCATACAGTTTTGCTGGCCTCCAGGGCTCAACGCCGTGTGCAAACTGTTCCGTGAACCGGCTGCGATCTCCAGCAGCTTCAAAAACCTCCCGAGCTATGATACCAGCAGCCTGATGCTGCCCATGCCCGTCACGTGGCGTACCGCTGAATTCTGACACAATCACATGTGGCCGAAATTTTCTTACAACCCATGTCACATCTTCGAGGAGATCTTCACGAGACCACAGTGACAATGCTTCGTCAGCACTCTTGGAGAATCCATAGTCGAACGCTCGTGTGAAGAATTGCTGCCCACCATCCAAAGTGCGTGCGGCCTCTAATTCACCTGTACGGATGACGCCCAGGCCTTCCCAGAGCTCAGGACCAATGAGGTTTTGGCCACCGTCACCACGTGTCAGTGCGAGATAAGCGGTCTCAACACCCCAGCCTCGAGCAAGGGCAGTGAGAAGGCTAGTGTCCTCATCATCTGGGTGAGCACCGATGATGAGGACGCGCTTTACTCCATCCATCTGGCGTAGTAAGAGACCCGTGGGCACAACCCCGGTGCCTCTCATTGACTGGGCATCAACACACGACGGAATAGCAATGAGGGCTAGCACACTCAGCACTGTGAACTGATTAAGCCACACTCTGAATAGCCTCATCATGGTTCCTATCGGAAGGCGTAGGTGTCGAGACCAAAGACTCATAAAGGTAAATGCTGGAGTCTTACGGCCGATACCCGTACACCCAGAACGGTACCGATCGCAGCACAATTCACCCATTTCATTCCCACTAACTGTCCTTTCGCCATGGTAAGGCAAGAGATGCTGGAGCCCGTGACTTCCCTACCCAACCTGCTAACGCTAATAAAGTGAGGAGATAGGGGAATGCTAGGAACAATTGATAAGGGATAGCTAGCCCGAGTGTTTGGGCTTGAAATTGAAGCGCTGATGCCGCCCCAAAGAAAAGTGCGGCGAGAAGAACAAGCAGTGGATTCCACCGACCTAGTACAACCACTGCAATTGCGATGAACCCACGTCCAGCACTCATGTTCTCAGTAAAAGTGCCAGCGTGTGCAAGAGCGAGATGTGCACCGGCTATACCGGCCAGTGTACCACCAAACACCGTTGCCCAGAAACGAGTCTGCTTCACCCGCACGCCAGCGGCTGCGGCTGCATCCGGCTCCTCTCCGACAGCTCGTAATTCCAAGCCCCACTCTGTGTGGTACACGAAATACCAGAGCACTGGTGCCAATACGTAAGCGAAGTACGTAGTTGGCGCCTGATCGAAGAGAGCTGACCCAATGATTGGAATGTCCGAAAGCAACGGGATTGGAACCGAAGGAAGGGTAGGCAGGGTTAGTGCCGTTCCCGTGGTGCCGAACCGAGCCTGGTATATCGCACCCGTGAACCCTAGACCACCGAGAGTTACAGCAGTCCCGGTGATGATCTGATCGGTCCCTAGACCAACCACGAATCCAGCAAAGATTATCGCTACTAACGCGCCTCCGAGTGCACCAACCAAAATACCCCCGCCAGCGCTACCGATGGTGAGAGCTCCAAGCGCACCTCCGAGTGCACCCGCGATCAGTGAACCCTCAAGGCCGATGTTGATGACCCCGCTACGCTCGGTAATCGTCTCTCCCATCGCAGCTAGTGCGAGTGGAATACCCAGTCGTACTGATGCTTCAAGAAATGCAACAACGGCGATCACTTCAGGCACCGAATCGCCTCCTGATCTGGTCTCCAGCCAAAACAAACAGGATCACAAGCGCCTCGACTGCACTCACCCATGCTGCAGGTACACCAGCTTCTCGCTGCATCGCGCCAGCTCCTGCTTCCAGGCCTCCGAAAAGCAGACCAGTAAAAACCACCCAACCAGGATGAAGCCCAGCCAATAGGGCCACGGCAATCGCTGTATAGCCCCAACCAGGTGAGAGTCCTTCGTAGAGTGCGAATGTCACGCCAGTGATCTCAATTCCACCGGCCAGGCCGGCAATCGCACCAGAACTAAGGAAAACGACCAGCAGAACCCGCTTGCTTTCGATCATCCCTGATACACGGGCCGCGTCAGGAGAAGCCCCAACCGAACGTACCTGAAAGCCAAAGTGAGTCCAGCGCAATCCAGCCCAAAGTATTACCCCCACAAGCAGTGCAATCAGAAAACCTGCATGTAGTCGTGTTCCTTCTACCAGTACAGATAGCCTTGCAGCATCACTGATCGGATCAGTCTGAGGGAAGACACCACGGGTTTCCTGAAGTGGACCATGGACCACGAACGCTGCCAGATAAATCCCCACGAAGTTCATGAGAATCGTCGGAATCACCTCTCCGATACCTAACCTTACCTTCATGAACGCGGGTATGGCTGCCCATGCAGCTCCTGCTAGCAAGGCAGCAGCGAGTGCGGCCGGAGTAAGAAACCACCCGGGCGCACTGCCCCAGCTCAGGCCTACCCAGGCAGCAGCGATTGCACCAGCATAGAGCTGGCCCTCTGCTCCGATGTTCCACACCCCCGCCCGAAAAGCCAATGCGACCGCGAGCCCCGTGACTATCAATGGGACTGCACGAACCATTGTGACCGAAAGTATCGCTGTCCCGCTGCCGAAAGACCCCTGAAACATCGCTGCACCGGCGACTAAGGGGTCGTACCCTCCAAGCCACAAAGATCCTGCGGCTATGATACCTGTGGCGAGCAAGGCCAAACCCGCAACAGCCACTTGGCCAAACCGCCTCACTTCAGTGGACCTCGAACCTGCTACCCAACATCATGGCGCCGACAGCTTCCCGAGAATTATGCGTAGATGGCACGGGGGTCAGCTTGCCACGCAGAATCACGAAGACGCGATCTGCTACCTCAAGTATTTCGTCTAGGTCTGCCGAGATCAGCACGACACCAGCAGCTGTATCATGAGCCAATCTTTTCAGCTCCCCACGTACGAATGCTGTCGCCGTAAAATCCAGTCCCCGAGTGGGATTCTCTGCTATCAGGAGTTCGGGCATCCGGGAAAGCTCTCGACCCACCACCAATCTTTGCTGGTTTCCACCAGAAAGTTCGCGCGCAAGAGCTCGCTCGCCTGACGACTTCACCTTGAATCGGGACCGGATCTCGGTGGCGTGTAACCCGATTAGCTTCCAACGAAGCAGGGGGCCCCAGCGGAACTGTGGGTCACGGTGCAATGCTAGAGCTACATTTTCAGTGAGATTGAACTCTGCCGCCAATCCCTCCCGGTTACGATCCTGTGGGATAAAACCAACGTGCTC
>DCAZ01000052.1 GCA_002313925.1 Gemmatimonadales bacterium UBA1120 | reverse complement strand
TGCTCATGGTCGTCTTCACGGTGGTCACCACGCTCATTTGGGGCAGAGTGTTCTGTGGTTTCTTGTGCCCGTTTGGCGCACTCCAGGACTTTCTGGACCGGATTATCCCCGAAAGCTGGAAGAGGACACCCTCAACACGTGCCCACCGGATTGGGCTTCGGGCGAAATACCTAGTTCTTGCGATCATTGTGATCCCCGCGCTAGCTGGGAGTCACGTGAGCTTCTACGAGTATTTTGAGCCGTTTGGCACAGTCTTCTTTAGGAGCCCGAGCATCCTGTTATGGGTAATTGCCGGTGCTTTCATTTTGGCTTCAGCAATCGTGCCACGCTTCTACTGTCGTTATGCGTGCCCCCTCGGAGCTGCGTTGGCGATTGCTTCGGTGGTTTCACCGAAACGAATTCGGCGTGTCGAGCAGTGCGATCACTGCCTGGTATGTCAGCAGAAATGCCCAACAGGAGCGATTGAGGGACCGGAAATCGACTTTAAGGAATGTGTGCGCTGCAATGTTTGTGAAGTGCAGCTTATTGAGAAAGCAGGAGTATGCCGCCACGAGATGAAAGAGGTCCGATCCCGGTTGATACAGGTAAAATTGGGATCGCTCGAAGGAGTGGCTGATGGAGGATAAGGGCGCGCGTAAAGTCAGCCGGCGTCAAGTGCTCCGTATTACTGCCGTGACCGGTGTCTCTCTCGCGATGGGCACTGGCCTTGTTCGTTCGCTTATCAGTCGAGCAGGCCTCCATCGGGTGAGTGAGACTCGGACACAGATGGGGACGCTAGTCATCGTTACAATTGTTGCTCCGGAGCTCAAAGTTGCTCGAGAGATGGTGCGGAACGCATTCGGTCAGATGGAGAGGCTTGAGGGGATTCTGAGTCGCCATCGGAGGGATACGCCGCTGGACCGACTTAACGACAAAGGGTTCATAGAGACTCCTCCACCTGAGCTCGTAGAGGTCATCGGTCGAGCTTTGACCTACTCATCGATGACGGACGGTGCGTTTGATGTAACGGTAGCACCTCTGCTAGAGCTGTACGCGTCTCACTTTCAAGAGAGCAACCAGCCCCCTCCAGATCATGAGATTGAGCGAATTCTAGAGTCCGTCGACTATCGGAAAGTTCAAGTTGATGAAGATGCTATCGTGCTTGAGGGCTCAGAGATGAAAGTCACTCTGGACGGGATTGCGAAAGGATACATCGTTGACCAGACCGTGCGCACTCTAGTGGGTGACGGTGCTGAGCGGGTCCTCATCGATGCAGGTGGGGACATGGCCTCGGGGGGACATGGGTCGCTGGAGAGTCCTTGGACGGTCGGCGTCCGAGATCCCGCTGACGCACAAGGAATGTTGGCTCAGCTGCGACTGGGTGGTGAGTGTATAGCAACCTCCGGCGATTACATGCAGGCCTTCACCCAAGACCGACGTTTTCACCACATCATTGACCCTCGGACAGGCTACTCGCCTGATCGAGCAAGCGCGGTGACAGTTATTACGACTAGCGCGATGGATGCTGATGCCCTCTCCACTGCAGTCATGGTGCTCGGTCCTGTAGCGGGTTTTCAGTTGATGAAGGAGCTCGACGATACAGAGGGGATGATTGTCACAAAAGAGGATAGGCAGATGAGGACTCCGGGCTTAGGTCGCTTCGCACTCTGAGTCAATCTGCTTCCAGAGTGGGAACACTCACCATATCTTGCGGAGCGGCGCCGAAACGGTCACGATGGCGTGCTCGGATATGCATGAAATTGCTCCGATGTCGCATCATTGCTTGGGGAAGAGTGTTATGAGAAAAGAGAAGTATTTGAGTTCGCCTCAGTCAGGGTGGGTCGTGGCGAGTGTGTTCGCTTTGGTCGGCCTGTTCTCCCTGCCGGTAGTGGGCAGTGCCCAGCTGTCCGGAGTGGAGAATGGAAACTGGACCTACCTCGGTGGTGACGCCGGGCATGCGCGTTATACGATCGGTGACGAAATCACAGCTTCGAATTTCGGGGATCTGGAAGTCGCCTGGATTTGGGACAACGCGAGTTTCGGTGCGAGTACACATGGGAATACAGCCACCCCGTCTTACATCGATGGCATGCTGATCACGGTCACGAACGACCGTCGGCATGTAATCGCTCTTGATCCAGTGACGGGCGAACTGAAGTGGACTTTTACCGAGCCGCATACCTTCCGCTATGAGTACTCAATGCGGAAAGGTTACGGGAAGGGGGTCGCTTACGCTGAAGTCGACGGGCGCGGTGTAATCTTCATCACCACTCCGGGATTTTTCCTTCATGCATTGGACGCCGAGACTGGTCAACCGCTAGAGGGTTGGGGTGAAGGTGTGCCGATCGACGGGTTCCCAGCTTCAGGTAGTGTGGATCTCGTAGCAGATCTTATTGAAGGTTGGGCTCCATGGGAAAATTGGGGTCAACCTTATGATCCTTATCAGGGGATCCCCCTTGAGATCGGGTACATCACGAGTTCATCGCCTCCAATCGTAGTCAACGACGTTGTGGTTGTAGGTAACTCAGCCGAACAGGGATACAACCAGACTAGAACAGAGATGGTTCCTGGTGACATTCTCGCGTATGACGCTGGCACGGGTGACTTCAAGTGGAAGTTCCACGTGATCCCGCGTCCAGGTGAGTTTGGTCATGAGACCTGGACAAATGATGCCTGGCAATACACGGGTGATATTTCTTCTTGGGCGCCGATGTCTGCTGATCCAGAGTTGGGTCTCGTATACATCGTTACGAATGGACCGACAATCGATTATTACGGTGGCTTCCATCCAGGTGACAACCTGTATAGCACCAGCATAATTGCTATCGATGTCGAGACTGGTGAGCGGGATTGGCACTACCAGTTTGTTCATCACGATATCTGGAACTACGACACGCCTATGGCGCCTGTACTAATGGACGTCACGGTTGACGGCGAACGAATCCCAGGTGTCTTCCAGGCCACAAAACAGGGCTTTGTATATGCGCTTGATAGAAGGACTGGCGAGCCCATATGGCCGATACCGGAAGTCGCAGTTCCTCAATCACTGGTGCCAGGTGAGATGCTTTCGCCGACCCAGCCGTTCCCGACGAAACCGGCTCCTTTTGACCTTCAGGGCCGCACCGAAGATCACCTGATTGACTACACGCCTGAGATCAGGGCAATGGCCTTGCAGATCGCTCAGGAGAACAACTCTTTCGCCCCGTTGTTTAACCCACCGACGCACGTGGGTAATCCCGCAGGGGCAGCAAGGGTATGTCCTGGGGGCGCGGGAGGCGCAAACATCACTGGCCCAGCGGTGGCAGATCCGCTGTCGGGTGTGATGTATGTCACCTCTCAATCGGCTTGTGGAACAGCATACTTAATGGCCGGGGCTGAGTCGCCGATGGATCAGCTACTTCAGACAGGGACAATCCGTTCCGATTGGTCGCGGGCCGTGGGCGGCGGCCGAGGTGGTGGCTCCGGAAGCGAGAGCATTGATGGTCTCTCGATCTGGAAAGGTCCAGTCGGCCGAATCGTTGCGATCGACATGAACACGGGTGAGCACATCTGGATGATCCCTAATGGTGATGCTCGCCAAGCGCAGCAGGACGCTATACGGGACCATCCTCTGCTTCAGGGAGTCTCGGGAGTTCAGACGAACCGAGGCCGTTCAGGGCACTCAGCGATGGTGGTAACACCAAACCTGCTTTTCGCCTCGGGTCAAACCTCTGATGATGAGTGGAAATTGTTTGCTATAGACAAGAGCACCGGTGAACGGGTTGGGGCAGTTCCGTTACCTGGATCCACCCGGTATGGGATGTCCAGCTGGGTTCATGAAGGCAAACAGTACATAATCATCCAGCTAAACAGTGGGTTGGCGGCACTGGCTTTACCTTAAGGGCTAAAGCCCAGTATCAGGAATCCCCCGGGGCCTTTCTGGTCCCCGGGGGATTTTTGTTTTGGTCAACTGTGAGCGTAGGGACTTAGAGATGCGTCCGGAGTCTAGTTTCGTATTCGTTCCGCCTCGCGCTCCTCTGCTCTCGCACCTCTCAGTATATTTTCGAGTGAGTAGTTGCCCTCATGGCAAGCGTACTCATAAACCAAGCCGTCCAGCCTTCTGAAGGGAACTTCACCACCCCATTCACTCTCATACGAATCGGGGTCGATTACGGTGAATTCATAATTGAGCGTGAACTCACCTGCTCGTGTGAAACGCTCGATCACTTTGAAATTTTCTGATCCTGTCGGAACGAGCCACGAGTAGGCGGTAACTTGTTCAATTGGAAGGTTCGTGGTTTCAACGACTAGTGTGTCACCTTCCCAGCGGCCCCATGAGTTTCCCATCCAGGGGCGAATGTGTTCTGGAAAAACCTGCCTGGTCTGACTGAGTGGTATGATTCTCACATCATGAACCATTTCAGTCATGATCATGATGTGGCTGGGGGTTTGTACGATGGTGTAATTGTTATTGTAGAAATAGTTGGGGAGCATCGGTGGTCCTCCATTGGAACCGAAGGACATCAGACAACGCTCGGGTAGAGGTCGGTTCTCCGGATTATCGAATTCTCCGAATTGTCGGTTACGTACAAACGTATCCCCGATACGGCGTTGTGCTGCGGGTGTCAGGGCAGGGATTCGACCATCCTCAGGGGACGTTACCAGCGAACTCCTGTGTTCTCCGTTAAAGATCGCAACACGATCACCTGCGTCGACCCAGAACTGGTTATAACCACCTGTCCCACCAGAAGCTGCGTCAAAAAGTAAATTCCCGGAGAATACGCCCCCAGCGGGTGGAGCTTCACGGTCCGGGTCACTATCCGCATAACCTTCCTCAAGGAATTCCTGACGTCCCCCCTCTATCGCAGCAACCTGTTCAGGAGTAAGCACAGGTCCTACTCCGCTCGATCGTTGGACAGGAGTGATCGTCGCGTTCGTCCAGTTGCCTTGTATATCAGGAAGCCCTTCTGGTGTTCTTGGTAGAACCCATTGTTCTCTACTTTCGGCTTGTGCCAGTAATACCACTGGGGCAGTGGATGCTAAAGTCGCAAATCCTACAGCCAACAGGGCGATCGTTCGGGCAAGTCGAACAGGCATACTGCCTCCTCCAACGTCGGATAGGTTGATCGCGAAGATGTTCTTATATATCAGCTATATGAAATCTGTGACCACTGGATCAATGAGGCTAGCGTTGCCCGGGCACCTTCTAGTTATCGTCCGGAGTTAAGCGAACAAGCATTTTCCCAAGGTTGTCACCCTTGAATAGGCCGATGAAGGCCTTCGGGGCATTTTCGATACCATCGTGCAATGTCTCGGGGTGCTTGATGTTCCCTGCTGCGATCCAAGAGCCCATATCACGAGCGAAATCAGGAAACCGATCGTAGTGATCAGTCACGATGAATCCCTTCCACATCAACCTCTTGGTGACAACCTGAAATAGGTTTCTTGGTCCGGGTGGAGGTTCAGTCGCGTTATAGTTAGAAATGCTACCACAAGCGATGATCGTCCCGTGGTCATTCATTCTCCACAAGGCCGCTTCTAGGTGCTCTCCTCCCACGTTATCAAAGTAAATATCAATTCCGTTCGGGCACGCTTCCACGAGAGTTCGGCGGAGATTTTCAACTTCCTTGTAATTCAAGGCGACGTCTACTCCCGCCTCTTCGGTAAGCCACTGTAGCTTCTCAGCAGTACCCACACTCCCTACCACGGTGCATCCTTTCAATTTGGCAATTTGGCATACCAGTGATCCGACCGCTCCTGCTGCCCCCGACACAAAAACCGTTTGTTCTGGTTCTGGTGTTCCAATGTCCAATAGCCCTACATATGCGGTGAGACCTGGCATTCCTAGGGCACCCAGATAGCTAGATAGTGGCGCAATTGTCCCGTCGATCTTTTGGTGTCCAGACCCATCAGAAACGTAGCTTTCTCGCCACCCATTCATGCTCAGTACATGGTCTCCGGGAAGGAACCCGTCATGCGCTGAGGCCATGACTTCTCCAACAGCTCCCCCAGAAAGTACCGAACCAACCTCGAATGGCTCTACATAGCTTTTTCGCTCGATCATACGACCACGCATGTATGGATCGACGGACATGTAGAGATTCTGGACCAAGATTTCTCCTGGTGCTGGGTCATGTAATGCCACGTCCACCAATTCAAAATCAGATTCCGTTGGTACTCCGACAGGTCGCCTCTTCAGACGGATTTCGCGGCTAGTATGCTTGTACACAGGGGTCTCCTGACGACTAGAATGGTCGGGCACGGTCTAGGAATGTGGCCACCCACGTTGCGTTCGCGAATGGTGCTCCCCACAACTAGAATTGCGACCTCATCTTCTTGCAGCAAGTACGTGTGGAGCGCGATTCATGAGGCGACCTGGCTCTCACTACCCTTGACACCTGGTATGGTACCAAAGCCGATTGCCCAGACCGGGGATACCTGTCTTCGGTGAGTAACCGAAGAAGATGTGACTTCAGCGTAGTTGAGGAGAATCGAACATGAGGTTTCTAATCGCGGGCGCGTTAGCGCTCTTTCTCACCTTGCCAGCTCAAGCTCAACTGGCCTCGCCCAATACAGCTGGCGTGTCCTTTGCGCACGTGCACCTGAACGTTGCTGACATAGAAGTCCACAAGAAACTCTGGGTTGATCACTTCGATGGCGTTGTGGTAGTGAAAGGGCCGCTAACTACAGTGAAGCTACCAGGCATGCTGGTGGTGCTTACGGAACGAGCCCCAACAGGTACCTCTGAAGGCAGTGTGATGGACCATTTCGGCTTCAAGGTCCGCAACGTAGCCGAGGTGCTCGCAGCGTGGCGCGCAGCAGGCTTGGAGGTCCAATCGGAATTCACTGGTGCTGAAGGTTTTGACAATGCGTATCTGATTGCACCTGACGGGGTCAAGATCGAATTGCAGGAGGACGTGACACTCCCGGTGAAAGCTCAGGCGTACCATGTCCACTTCTTTACAGGTGGACATATCGAGTTGATGGAATGGTATATCGACATGTTTTCCGCGGTCCAACGTGCACGGGGCACACACCCAAACACTGCAGATGTGCCTGGCATCAACCTCAGCTTTAACGGTTCTCGTGCAGAGCGTGTACCCACGCAGGGCAGGGCGATTGATCACATCGGCTTCGAAGTCGACAACCTTGAAGCGTTTTGCGAAATGCTTGAGGCCCGTGGTATCACATTCCAAGTCCCATATACAGAGATCGCGAGTATCGAACTCGCTATTGCCTTCTTCACGGATCCTTCGGGAGTTCGCATAGAGTTAACCGAGGGGTTCGACAAGTACTAATAGATAGAGAAATTGAAATTGCATGTATCGGAATACCTGCCTTACCGTGCTACCGCAGCATCCTGCTCAATAATGGCTACATGAATACGAGGATCGTCCCATGCGTCTAAAGAATTCAATGCTCTCACTGGCTATGGCTCTTCTAGTGAGCTCTTGTTCGTCTACTGAAGAGACTCGCTCGACAGCCCCTGTGACATTCCAGGCACATGATATCGCCGAATATCGGGGTGGATACGCGGTCGAGGTAGCTGATTTCAACGGTGACGGCCTATTGGACGTCGTGGCCAACTCTACGGGCAATCCGGAGCTCGTATGGCACGAAAATCCGACGTGGGAACCCCATGTGATCGTAAGTGACACCAGGGGTATAGTGAACAAGGCGATAGCTGATCTCGATGGAGATGGAATCCCGGAGGTTGCGATCCAGAGCGCGTTCGCTATGCAAGCTGCCAATAGCGAAGGGATCAACTGGGTCGTGAGGAGTGGAGGTAATCCGAAAGGAACTTGGGATGCGCAACTGATCGATAGGTTTGAGACGTCACATCACGTTGTGTGGGTGGACCTAGATGGTGACGGTGCACTGGAGCTTGTGAACGCACCATTGATCGGACCAGGGAGTCTCGCGCCCACTTATGACCAGGACAGCGCGTCCGTATTTTGGTATGGCCAGGAGAACTGGGATCGTGGGATCATCGCCGATGCGGATATCCCCGGAGTTATTCACCGTGTAAGAAAAGTTAGCTGGGACACGGGTGGCCGAGATCAAATTCTCGTAGCCAGCTTCGAGGGTATAGGTCTTTATAGTGCCAACGGGACAGGGGATGCCATGACCTTTGAGAAGGAATTGATCTCAAGGGGGCATGTTGAAGCAGCCCCAAGACTCGGCTCGAGTGATGTCGGTAGCGGGATGAGCAATGGACAGAGGATTCTAGGTTCAGTCGAGCCTTGGCATGGGAATGAAGTCGTCGTCTATACCGAGTCTGACGGCATGTGGAACCGCCGTGTCATCTTTGATGGGGTTACAAGTGGCCATGAAGTCGTTGTAGTCGACCTCAATGGTGACGACCGGGCAGATATCGTTGCTAACGACAATTCACGTGTGACCACGAATCGTCCGAACGGGACTCCTGGCGTTCATGTTTTCTTCTCACCGGAAGATCCAGCGACAGGCGAGTGGTCATACTCACGGATTGAGAGCGAAGCCGCTATGAATGGCTGTGTCCCAGGAGACATGAATCAGGATGGGTGGACTGATCTGGTCTGCACCGGTGGTGGTGGTTTTATCCGGTGGTATGAGAACCTGGGTCAGCAGGACTCGCCGAGGTAACCCCCACCACCGCAGTACCTAACATCCTGCAGTTGAATTGATAGTCCGTCTGGATCACTGAAATAGAGTTCCGGTGTCCCTTCAGGGGCACCGCCTCGGTTGGGCATGCGCATCGACACCCAATGTCTGAGTGGGCCTGATCCATCTGGACCCGTTCCTCTAGGTCGGATCCCGTGCTCTTCTAGGGCGTTTTGAATCCGCAGAACATCAAAATCCTCGACCGTCAGACAAGCATGGTGAATCTGGGCGGGTAGGGTGCTTCCTCTGCCTGTCCGTCCAAGTGAGATGAACATGAGGAAGTCCGACCCCTGACCCACGCCCATCACGGGAGAGGCAGCTTGAAATGCCTGGACGTCCATGCCAAATGTCCCTTGATAAAATGCATTCGTGCTTTCGGGGTCAGACACATTAATCGTTAGATGACTTAGGCCAATCAGCTCAAGCGACCCGCTGTCGGGTGCGGGCTCTAGAGCAGCACAGTTATCGCCCAATGGTCCGCTGCCACCACAGTATTTCGGATCCTGCAACTGGATGACGAGCCCATTGAGATCACCTAAATAGATTTCTGGGGTGCTGCCTCTCGTCACAACTCGCACTCTTAGGGAGCCGCCGCTAAGGCCTCCGCTTGACCCACCCCCTGTGATCCCATGGCTGTCTAGAGTTTCGAGTACTTGGTCTACGTCAAAACCTTCCACTGCCATACCAAAGTGATCAATGCGAGGTGCTGCTGACTCCGCTTCCGTGAGCGCCAGAAAGTGTGGGCCGGTACCCAGACGCAGCAGGACTGACCTCTCGTGGCGCGCCTGTACGGATACTCCGAAAAGTTCCTGATAGAATGCCAGAGAACGTTCGATATCTGACACCGCAAGTGTTATTTGCTGCAGCCCTACAATGCTGAGCGGTGCGACCTGATGTTTTGCTATGAGACGTGGGGCGAAGGCTATACCGGGCAGAGAGAGCAGCATAGCCCGACGGGTTATGCTGTCCCCATTAACGAAAGTCATCAGGCTATTTCCACTTTCATTCATTATTTCCTCATTCCTGGGGTACAGTCGTAGGAGGCCCAAGGGTTTTGGCAAATTTCTTCAGATTACGAGGTAAGACTTCTCCAGCGTAGACGTTGCCTTCCGTATCCACCGTTACACCTTCCGGAAGAGCCTCTGAGATAAAGCCCACCTCTGAAAAGTCACTAGCGTTGGCGATTACGATGCCCTCTCGGAGCTGGTAATCAGCAACGTAAACCACATCGTCTTGGGTGATGTGCATGCCGCTCGCCATGATGTTGGGCCACTCGGCGAGATAGCGGCCATCTTGATCGAACACTTGGATTCTTTGGTTAACACGGTCACCGACAAAGAGTCGACCCTTCGAATCGAAGGCAAGACAATGAGGTTCATTGAAGTCACCAGGTCCGGTGCCCTCCTGGCCCCACTCCATAAGAAATTCTCCATTGCTCGAGTACTTCACGATTCGGTTGTTTCCATGGCCGTCTGCGACAAAAATTTCGCCGGTTGGGGCTACTGCAATATCTGTTGGACCACTGAGGGTATTCGGTCCATCTCCCGCAACACCTGGAGTACCGAGCGCCATGAGTACTCTGCCGTCGGGGCTGAACTTCAGGACCTGCTGCCCCTTTCCTTCTCTGCCGCGCGCATCTGTCGTCCAGATGTTTCCATCAGAATCCAAGAAGAAGCCGTGGGGCCACACGAACAGTCCTTCACCCCAGCTATCGACCAGCTTTCCATCCGAGTTGTATTTCAGGAACGCTGGTATTTCATCTCGCCCAATGCAGTTACTTGCGAAACACCTTTGGAAGACCAGAAGGTTACCTCCGGTATCAATTTCTACACCGATGGTCTGCCCCCAGGCTTCAATTCCTTCAGGCAACTCTGCCCATCCCTCGACTAGACTATACGACACTTCCTGGATTTGATCTTTGCTGCAGGAAATTGAGACGGCTGCCATGCTTAGTGAGAGAATTATTAGTCCTGCTCTTCCTGGATTTGACATCACCGGCCCTCCATTGCTAGCGGACCCTCTCGTGCTTCAGGAGGGTCTGACTGGGTACATGTGTTTGAAGGGGTACAACTTGTCCTTCGAACGGTGTCCCGAAGAGAAGTACGGTACCCAAAAGGGTTACCGAGGGACGCCACCAGCGCATGTCTAATCCTCCATAATCTGACATCTAGAATTGGAGCCAGATTAGTACCTCGTACGAGGGGAAGCCAGACAAGGATGTTGGCTAGATTTGATCTTGGGTACGGCCGGACCTCTGCGTGGGAACACGGGTCCCTTGAGCTATCCAGCGTTATCGGTCAATCAGCAAGTGTTGAGCGACCTCTCTTAGGGCGTCAATCCCCTGCACATCGCGGGATAGGAGAGGAATTTGCACACGCGGGAGTTTCGGGAAGGCTTTCTCTATTTGCTGTAGGTACTCCGCTTCCTGTGAGCGCCTACTCTCTAAGAATTCTCCCAAGGCTTGGTTGTTTGGAAGAGTTCGATTCACCACCATTCCAGCGACAGGAACTTTATGCTGCTTCAGGACTTTTAGTGTTTTCTCGCTTTCGAGAATGGGTAGTTTTTCGGGTATCAGGACGAGTATGAAGGCAGTAGTTTCAGGATCTAAGAGCAGTCTCCTGGCCCGGGAAAAACGCCGCTGCCGCTCAAGGAGCACCTCTTGGATTTTTTGGGTGCGCTCGTCCGTCGCCTCCTCCTTAACGTCATCGAACCAAGCAAGTTCGTCGCCACTAGCCTTTTCGCGTCCTTGAAGCCGGTCGACTGCTTTCCCGAGAGAAGCTGAGCGATCGCGACTCTTGAGGAGCCCTGTCGTCCAAGCTGCCATGATCTCTGGCAGAGCAAGAAGTCGTAGAGTATGCCCCGTAGGCGCCGTATCGAAGATGATGCGGTCGTGAGAAGTTACCCCTTCCTCCATTAAGGAGGTCACTCGGTCCATGAGAGCCGCCTCTTCAGAACCAGGCGAGTGGCGGGTGAGTTCTATTTGACGCTCGATCTCGGAGTACATCACGGGTTGCACGTAGTGCCGCATCGCACTTTTCACGCGAGCCAGGTACCTCTCTACCTCCTGTCCCGGGTCAATCTCGAGGGCATGTAGGCCGGGGATAATCTCTCGTTTCCGGTCACCCACAGAGGTTCCAAATAGATCTCCTAACGAGTGAGCAGGATCGGTCGATACCAGGAGGATCTGCTCTCCTGAGTCAGCCAAATGGACTGCAAGAGACGCGGCCATCGTGCTTTTGCCCACACCACCCTTGCCGCCCACGAAGAGAATTGAGTGGCCCTCTAAAGGCAGGGAGTTCATGGGTTCTAGATGACCTCAGCAGCAGCGAAAGTGCTCAAGCGGAGAGTGATCCATGCCCATACGGATGTGCCATTCGTGGAACCCCTCATACAAGAGAGGCAGTAGCTCCAGCGTGTAGTAGCTCGACGGGTTTTCGATCCCCATCATTTCTGAGAATACCAAGAGCATGAAAAGATCGTCCTCCTGGCGCCGCTCCCTAGCTAGAGCTCCTCGGTGACGTCCTTGATAAAACTCGTGCAGGAGTTCTCCGGCGCGGGTTAGCCGTTCACGCCAGTCCACCAGCGACCTCCTCTCGCGTGGTTTTTGGATCACCCAACACCTCTTTCAACTCCGCAAAGTCAGGCCATCGGCCTCGCGCAAGAAGCTGCCCATTCACGACGACCCCGGTAACCGGGATACGGAAGAGGGTCCGCAGGGCCTTCCAAACACTCAAACTATGAGCACGCGCATCACGAAGTATAAGAGCAAAGATTGTAAAGAGATTACGGGGGTCCACAACATGGATTTCAACCTCGTCACCGTAGCGAGATCGAAGATCACGGTAAAGCGGACCCATAGCCTCCATAACTGCCCTCCGCTCTGGAAAACAGCGCTCCCCCCGGCGCTGGAGGAAATCTCCCTCTAGGCGGCCGCAGCATCCGGAGGCAGACATTTGACGTTCCCACTCCCGGATCAAAATGACGCTAGATCGTTCTTTGACTTTACTATTTGGCATGATTTTGGGCATCGCATGCCACCCCAGGTTGGGGTTGCCTAGGCGCTGCTCTCCCCTTTACGAGCTTTCAGATACGCCGAGACAGATTCCAGCGCTACCCAGATCGCAGTCACTAGGATTACGAGGTCGAGACCGAGAAGGAAGAACTGCTCGTTCTCGAAAAAGGCCTTCAGCTGAATGAGGAGGGCCCAAACCGTCATCGTTAGAAGGAAAAGGAAGGGGACAAAGGTATATCTACTAGGTCTGCTCTGTTTCAGTAGGAATACACTCAGCACTAGGAGCGTGAGGGCTGCAAGAAGTTGATTCGTGGTCCCGAATAGGGGCCAGATCACGAGTCCCCCGGTTCCTCCCCCTCCCCCTGCACCAAAGGCTAAAGCTAGGCAGCACCCTACAGCTACCGCGGTGGATAGTCCTTTTCCAGTCAGAGCGGGGATGTTGTAAATCGTGCCCGCCTCCTGGACGATATAACGCTGCAGCCTGACACCAGTATCCATGGTCGTAGCAGCGAATAGGATGGCCATCACTGCTAGGAGAGTCTCGCCGAGCGCGACAGGAAGTCCGAGGCCAGCCGCTAGAATCCTCCCCCCACCTTGTACGAAGGCCGGTAAGCCACCAGAGGCGAAAGCTGTGTAATAGCCCTCCCAATCCCCTAGAGTCGCAAAGCCGGCCGTGCACGCGATGATCGCAGCGAGCGCCAGGGCACCTTCTCCGACCGTGCCCAAGAAGCCTACAAAGCGCACGTCTTGCTCATTGTTGATCTGCTTCGAAGTGGTCCCGGACGACACGAGCCCGTGGAATCCGGAGCATGCACCGCAAGCGATTGTCACAAACAGAAGTGGAATCAGCGAAGGCACATCGTCGGGTACCGATGAGTTGATCATTGGTGCTACTACCTCGGGGCGAGCTATCAAAACCGCGAGGAAGAAAATTCCGAGCCCAATGAAGAGTTGAAGGCCGTTTATGTAATCCCGTGGCTGCAGAAGGAGCCAAACCGGAAGAAGCGAGGCGATGGCCGCGTACGCAAATAGTATGACCACCCACAAAGCTGGAGCACCGAGTCCGAACACCAACTCTGGGAGGCTGAGAGGGATTTGGTTCCCCACGACCATGGACGCATAAAGGAGAGTTACTCCAATAATAGATGGCCACAGGAGCGCAACACCCCGACGGTAGAGCAAGTATCCAATCGTGATTGCGACCCCGATGACGAACCAGGCCGGGATCACACTACTTGGGAAGTCTACGAAGAGTCCGGCAATGATGATGGCAAATACAGCGTTGACCATCAGGAGAAGTAGGAAGATGACGATCATAAAGAGGGAGCGTGCTCTCTCTCCTACGACCGACTCGGTTAGCGCCCCGATGGATTTGCCTTCGTTCCTCACGCTGGCCCAGAGCGCTCCAGCATCGTGGATTCCGGCGAAGAAAACCGTTCCAAGAGTTATCCACAGGAACGCGGGCAGCCATCCCCAGATCACTGCGATTGCCGGGCCGACGATTGGAGCAGCCCCTGCTACCGAGGTGAAGTGGTGCCCCCATAGTACCCACCGGTTTGTGGGCACAAAGTCTACACCGTCTTCCTGGACGTGTGCTGGCGTTCGGAACTCCGAATCCAATCGGAAGATGTGTTCCGAGATGAAGCGTGAATAGAGAAGGTACCCTGCAGTGAAAGCCCCGAGGCCCAACACCATCAGAACCAACGCGCTCATCTATTCCTCCGTCCCAATCGTTGCCTGAACCAGCCGACTCCACTGAATTGTAGTGCCGGACGCGAAGCTCCCGACAGCCGGGAGTCGGAGGATTATCCGGGACCAAGGCAAGTGACGCAAATGGTAGCAATGAGATTTAGTGATTCTATGTAGCCTTGTCCGTGTGTTGATCGGACGGAAATTAGCTTAGAAAGTAAACATGTCATGGTGCTGAGCATGCTCCCATATTTCCCACGAAGACAGTGCTTTACAGGGCTAGCTCATGGTCAGCATGGTGACCATGAGGCAACTTTCCCAAGGGCTTAGGATGGAGCTTCAATGTCGATGCGATCGATGAGGTGGATCTATAGTCTGGTGGTAGCGACCGCTCTTGTTTCCCCTTGGGCTATCTCAGGACAGGAGAGTGCATTTCCCTATGCAATCCGCTCTTGGACCATCAGAGACGTCCCCACCGGGATAGCGTACGGGTCAGCAGTGACGGGGCTTTACCTGCTAGGAGAGAACCGAGCAAACCGAGCAAGGACATTCACGCCTGCTGACCTTGCTTCATCCGGGGAGGTTGTGTTCTTCGACAGGTATGCGACTCGGCAGTGGTCTGACAGATGGGACTCCCTTAGTGATCAATTGCTATGGGGGATGGGTGTGGCCACAGTAACGTCCCTTTCAGTTGTCCTATCCCAGGAAGAGTCGAGTTCCGGAAGTGTCGCCAGGAAGAACACGGTTACCTTGGCTCTTATGGCAGCCGAACTACTTCTGCTGAACAAGGGGTTCACAGATTTAGTGAAGGGAAGCGTCCGAAGGCGTCGGCCTTATGTGCATAATCAAGAACTCAGCCCTGAGGAGAAACTCCGAGTTGCGAGAGAAGAAGACGATGTATTCCTATCTTTTTTCTCGGGACACTCGGCTGTTGCTTTTTCAGCGGCCGCCTTCGTATCGACTGTAGTCGCAGACGCGACGAATGCACCGGATTGGGCAAAAGGCATCGTGTGGGGAAGTACGATGTCCGTGGCTGCTTTGACCGCATACGCGAGAGTAGCAGCGGGTCGTCATTTCCCGAGTGATGTGATTGTGGGTGCGGTTGTGGGTGCTGCGATTGGTCACCTCGTTCCACGAAGTCATCGCCTAGGGGTTGATATGCAAGTACAGATTCTCAATCGTGGGTACGACGGTATCGGCCTTGGAATTCGAATCCCGATGAACTGAAGAATGAACTCTACAATTGCGTCTTAGATTGGTTCGGTACCCGGTTGCCGAGGGGGGCAGTAAGCCTAGTTTTTCTGGGCAGGAGAACTGATGCGAGCTTTTCAATCCTCACTCTTTTTGACTTTGTCGGTCGCTGGCACCGTCGCGTCTTATGCGTGTTCAGCGCCTGACCCTGAAGCTGACGTATCTCTGGATCTATCCCAGAGAGACGGACCGTATGAGTTGTATTACGACGACGGTCAATTAGAAGAGAAAGGGACCTACAAGGGCGGGGAGCGGGACGGATCTTATGAGAGTTACCATCAGAACGGTCAGCCTCGGATCAAGACGGCCTACAAGGGCGGGGAGCGGGATGGTCAATATCAGGTCTACAACGAAACCGGTCGATTAACTGAGGAAATGATGTACAAGGAAGGGGTAGCTGATGGTCCCTTCGAGAGATTTTACGGTGATGGTCAGCTGTGGATTTCAACGACTTACAAGAACGGTGAGTTCGATGGCCTGTATGAGAGGTACTGGGACAACGGTCAGTTAGAGGGCAAAGAGATCTACAAGGCTGGAGAATTGGACGGCCCATCCGAGCATTACTATAGAACTGGCCAGTTGTGGGTGAAGTTGCCGTATCAGGATGGGAGATTCGACGGTATGTATGAGCGGTACTACGAGAATGGTCAGCTAGAGGTCAAAGAAACCTATAAAGATGGCCAATTGCACGGTCCGTCTGATCATTATTACAGCACCGGGCGGTTATGGATGAAGATTCCGTCTAAGGATGGGAAATTCGATGGACCGTTTGAGAGGTATTACGAGAACGGTCAGTTATTCGAGGAGGGAACGTACAGAGCGGGTGAGCGGGATGGGCCTTACGAGAGATATAGGGATAACGGTCAGCTAGAGGGCAAAGAGACCTACAGGGCAGGAATAGCTGATGGGCCTTATGAGAGGTATTACGAGAACGGTCAGTTATTCGAGAAGGGAACTTACAGAGCGGGTGAGCGGGATGGGCCTTATGAGAGTTACCACGAGAATGGTCAGTTGTGGATCAAGGGGACGTATAAGGCGGGTGAGCGGGACGGAGCTTATGAGGTGTATCGAGAGAATGGTCAGTTAGAAGAGAGTGGGATGTACAGGGCAGGGCAGAGGGTAGGTTCTAAGATGCAGCTCCAGAGGAACTGAAGAAGGGCATGCTGGCATTGCTTCTCCAGTCGCTTGGTTGGGTAGTTGCCGAGGTAAGCAAGAACTCTAGCTTTATAGGTTAGGAGAGCTTATGCGAACCGTTTTAAGTGCCCTTTTCTTGACCTTGGCGATAGCTGGTGGCGCGCTGCTTTATTTATGGTCGAGACCTGACCCCGCGGTAGACGCAGCTTTGAATGAAGCACTCATTAAAGAGTTGCGCACACGTGGGTACACTGGGCTAGTCGAAGAGTCCTTGGAGGAGCGTCTCGGGCGGGCAGTCGACTTAAGGCTAGCCGATGTAGGGCGCTTCCTTTTCTTCGATCCTGTGCTTTCGTTGGCTGGGGACAATAGTTGTTCAGGTTGTCACGGGCCCAATGTGAGTTTCAATGACTCGAGGCCGATCTCGATAGGCGTTGGCAATAATGGTGTTGTTGGCCCCGGGCGTCGTGGTCCACATAACCAGCGTCGTGCTCCGTCTCTTATCAATGCTGCATTTTACCCTCGTCTCATGTGGGACTCGAGATTCACGTCGGTTACGTTCGACCCGTTCAACAACGCGCAGGGATTTCTCTTTCCTGAACCCGAAGGCAGTTCATTATCACACATGGAACACCTTCTCGGTGCCCAAGCGTTTACCCCTGTGGTAAACCGGGTCGAGATGGCTGGCTTCCAGTTCTCAGGTGATAACGATGCTATGCGGGATGAAGTTGTTCAGCGCGTAAATGCTATTGATGAATACCGTAGGCTTTTCGGGGAAGTTTTCGCTGATATTCGTGCCGGTGCGCTCCTTCGCTACGAGCACCTCGCCCTTGCTCTTGCTGAGTTCCAGTTCACGCTTATTAGAGCCGATGCCCCGATTGATCGTTTTGCTCGTGGTGAAACCGATGCGATGACAGTTGATCAAAAGCGCGGTGCACTTCTGTTCTTCACTCCAGATGTGCGGCCACCTGCTTGTGCCGAGTGCCACAAGGTTGATGCTTACGCAAATGAGATGTTTAGTGATTTTGAGCCACATGTGCTTGCTGTACCTCAAGTGTTACCAGCGTTTCGTAATATGCGGTTCAACGGTCCGGGTGAAGACGAGGACTACGGTTTAGAGCAGCAAACAGGAAATGAGGCAGACCGGTACAAATTCAGGACCTCTCCTCTGCGAAATTTGGCTTTCCAGCCAGCTTTCATGCACAACGGTGCTTATGTGTGCTTGGAGGATGCCGTCCGACATCACCTTGAAGTTTATGATTTTGCCAGATCATATGAACTCGACAAGCTAGATCCTGATTTACGGGCCTCAGTAGGCCCAGTGGAACCAATGCTTGGAAGGGTCCAGGAGCTCATCAATTCGTCCCGGCCACTACCTGATGAAGAATTTGATCAGGTCTTAGACTTTGTCCGAAATGCTCTTACCGACCCCGGTGCACATCCAGATTCACTACGTGCTTTGGTGCCGGCATCTTTGCCTAGCGGTCTTCCTCTGCACCATTTCGAATGGGGCATCCAGTCGCCCAAGGGGTGCTAGAATCAGATGACCCTCTAACAGCGCGAATGTATCCCTGCCGATGCGTCCTCCTTTCTGTCCTCGCGCACCCCACACACCACCAGTATGATCCAGTGGACTGAACAGATCTCCATACGCCACCCTCTGTGGCACTGAGGCAAGCATCATGAAGCGTTTCGCCGGCATTTTAATCGTTCTCGCCGTCTTAGCTCCGGGCTATGTAACTGCCCAACAGCAGGAATCCTATGACTACTGGCGTTTTCAGAGGGATATGGTCCGCTATGGTCAGCAGGCGATCTTCATGTGCAATGGCCTATTCACGTCCAACCGCACAATCGACCAAGTATTTGAACAAGAACTAGCGTATTTGGATCAGCCCGTGGGGACGGCTGATGGTGGCGACTATGAAATTGATCGTGCCCGCCGAGCGGTAGCGATCGGTGCCCCTGGAGGAACGCCAGTTATGCGTGCTGCCTTTAGAGAGGGGCTTGGATGCATAATCCTGGCACCAGATCAGACATTCGAGGATATCGAAAGCCT
>DCAZ01000013.1 GCA_002313925.1 Gemmatimonadales bacterium UBA1120 | reverse complement strand
CGGTTTGGATTTGCCTTGAGTTCAAGCATCTCCGCTTGGAGTAGTACTTTTTCAAGTAGTTCTTCGACCCCTTCTCCCGTCTTGGCTGACACATCAACCGCGAGCACATCTCCTCCAAAATCTTCGACATTAATATTGTGCTGTAATAGACCTTGTTTGACCCTGTTTGAGTCGGCAGCCGGAAGATCAATTTTGTTAATGGCAACGATCACAGGCACACCTGCATTGGCTGCGTGAGAGATTGCCTCGACGGTTTGCGGCATGACAGAGTCGTCTGCAGCAACTACTAGGATCACAACATCAGTTATCTCTGCACCTCGCGCTCTCATTGCAGTAAAAGCAGCATGGCCCGGAGTATCCAAGAAGGTGATGCTACGACCCTCCCCAACATCTACATGATAAGCTCCGATGTGCTGGGTGATCCCACCTGCCTCACCAGCAACCACATTTGTGTCCCTAATACGATCCAACAGGAGGGTCTTCCCATGATCAACATGCCCTAGGACGGTAACAACCGGAGAACGTGGTTTCAGATCCTCAGGCGCATCTTGCACTTCTTCGAACTCCGGTTCTGCAACGTACTCTTCCTCTCGAACCGCAGTAAAATTGAACTCTTCCAGCAACATCTCGATCTGATCAAAATCAAGCCGCTGATTAATGGTCACTAGAAGACCTAGGTTCTTGAACGCAGACCCGATGATATCGGTCGAAGATATATCAATGAGGTCAGCTAACTCTGCAATTGTAAGGAACTCATTCACCCGAACCGTTGTACGCTCTCGTTCTTCCTCCTGTCGCTCCTGCTCAACCTGAGCTTCTTGCTCTTCAACTGTTTGACGTCCCTTCTTCTTCTTTCGTTTTTTCCCAGAACCTCCTTTGATCTCAGCCATGACGCGCTGGATGTTTGACTGCACAGCATCCTTGTCGACCCGCTGTCGCTTCTTGCCCTTCTTCTTATCCTTGCGTTGCCGACGACCATCAGCGGTGTAGCCCTCAGCCTGAATCCGAACCTGACCACCTGGTCCCGCACTGGCAGCAGGAGAGGGGGTCGGTTGACGAATTTTCCTGACCGGACCACCCTCACGCGCCGGCTCAAGGGGCTCCGCTTTATCTGATACCAAACGATCTTGGACCTCGATCTTTCCTTCAATTACCTCGGAGATCTGTGAGCCTTCACCTTTCTCAAACGCACTATCCGTTTCCGTCGGTTCCACCTCATCTGATTCCAGCCCATCTACATCCTCAAGGACTTCTGTAGTGTCTGAGCTCAGGTGAATACTAAGATCTAAATCTTCTGACTCAGAATCTTCTTCATCCTTCTTAGCTTCCAGGGACGACGGGTCAGCAACTGTTATACCTGCTAGCTCAGACATATCTCCCACCTCGGCGCCTTCCCCATCGACTAATCCCTCTCCCAATCCAACATCAGATTCGGTTGTAACTTCAGGATCCGGCGGCGGGACTTCGGATGCCCGACGACGACGACGACGACTGGGTGCGGGCAACGCTTCTTCTAATACTGCCTGAATCGCCGTCGCCGGATCAGAATGGCCAACTCTTCGCTCACGCTCAATCTTCGCGAGGACCTTAGCCTGTTGGGCCTCGTTAATAACTGAACGTGCACTGGAAACAGGGATCCCCATTTGCCGGAGCAGCGCTATGAGAGCATTAGCTTCTACTCCAAGGTCTCTTGCAAGCTCCTGGACACGCATTCTTTACCTAATCCCTCCCCTCATCCACCATGATTTCACCATCTATACTTTCCAAAAGTCGCCTCGCTAAGGACGCATCTGTCACCGCAACCGCTGTTATTGGAGCCTTTCCAATCGCAGCTCCCAATGTTGCTCTATTCCCAAGCAATACCTGGGGGATTATCCGTTTGTGCATGGTTCGCCTAATCTTGTCCAGCTGAGCCGACGAAGCATCTTCAGCCATCAAGACTACTCGCGCCTTACCTTGACTTATCGACCGACGAGTAGCGGCGGTTCCAGGAGCAACTGCACCAGCCCGTCGCGCCAAGCCTAGAATTTGGAGGGCCTCAGTCATCCGATTCTTCCGAGCCTGAAGCTTGTTCTCCAACTTCATCTACCACAGCATTAGCATTCCCTTGAACCTCTTCAGAATCCTCGCTCTGGGTTCCCTCTTCAGAATCCTCGCTCTGGGTTCCCTCCCCACCTCCATGATTGCCCTCGCCCTCAACTACGGTCAGGGCTTCAATTAGTTTTAGAATATGGTCAATGTCCTGCTCACCAAGCCCTTCAATCCCTAAGAAATCCCTTCGCTCAAGGTCGATTATTTGAAGAAACGTCTCGTAGCCCGCTGCTGATAGAGCCCCCAGCGTAGATCGCTGCAGATCAAGCTCGGATAACGGAAAATCTGAAGTCTCGTATTGATCCTCAGTACCGACCCTGAGAACTGAGATATCTGCACCTTTTTCGACCCATTCACGCGAGCCGTAGAGATCGATCTGCCAGCCAATCAGTTGTGAAGCAAGTCGAACGTTTTGGCCATTTCGGCCAATCGCGAGGGACAGTTGGTCTTCGTCGACAATCGCAGTAATAACCTGCCTCTCAGTATCACTGATGACCTTAGAGACTCTAGCCGGAGCGAGTGCGCGTCGAGCGAAGACATCGGTGTCCGGGTGCCAAGGAACAATATCAATACGTTCACCACCCAACTCCGAAACCACAGCTTGGACCCGTGAGCCCTTCAATCCAACGCACGCACCAACAGGATCAATAGACTCATCTCGACTATAGACAGCTATCTTTGTACGCCCACCAACCTCCCGTGAGATCTCGCGAATTTCAACAATGCCCTGAAAAATTTCTGGAACCTCAAGCTTGAAGAGTGCTGCCACAAATAAGGCATCAGCCCTCGACAGAATCAGGCGTGGGCCTTTTGGAGTCTCTTCTACTTTCTTAAGCACTGCTCGGATCGGATCGCCCTGGCGGAAACGTTCCCGTGGATTCTGCTCTTTCCATGGAATGATTGCTTCTGCATCTCTGGAGCGGTTGAGCATAACTACCAGCTTACCTCTCTCGGTCTGCTGCACTTCTCCTGAAAGCAGCTCAGTCACCTCATCTGAGAATTCATCCCTAATGCGGTCACGCTCATTATCTCGAACTATCTGCACAATACGCTGCTTGACTGCCATGACCGCATTTCGACCAAAATCTCTGAAATCCACGGGAACTTCCATCACGTCCCCAACCTCAAAGGTTTCATCGTCCCAGCGAGCTTCCTCCAGTAATATCTCACTGGCTGGGTCTTCCACTTCAGCAACAACTCGGCGAAGTACTACGATATCAAATTCCCCAGTCATATCGTCTATCTCTATCTCAGCTTGGACCGTTGTGCCGTAAATGCGTGCCAAGCCTGCAAGGATCCCTTCCTTGACGAGATCAGTCATTTCCTCATCTGAAAGGTTCTTAGTCGCAGCAACCTCCCGAAACGCTGTCACGATCTGTTCTGCGTTAGCCATTTTTATCCTCTCATTTCCACTTAAAAACGAGATGGGCCTTACGTATCTCTGACTTCGGAACCGCTATTTCATCGCCATCTAGAAGCCGAAGTCGAACCGCTGTCACCTCAACGCCACTCTCATCAACACCCAACAATTCACCCTGCAGTCTCTTATCCCTTCCCGCTAGCACCTCGTGCCCATGTAGTGCCACTTGTTCACCTCTGAAGCGGCTAAAATCACCAGTCCTTGTTAGTGGTCTGTCCACTCCTGGAGACGAAACTTCTAGTACATAACGCTCGGAAAGAGATTCATATGAGTCGAGCCAAGGCTCCAGTTTTCGACTAATCCGAGCACAGTCTTCAACGGTTACTCCTCTTCCGGGCACCGAATCACACTTATCAACACGAAGTCTCAGCACAGGTCGCACAGAACTACCCGCCCAATCAAGATCCACAAACTCGAAACCCAGATCTGCGACCTGGTTCTCTAAGCCATTTTCGATCTCCACTATGGGACGCAAAATGCAACCTCCAATCAATCAATAGGGGTACACCGCCAGAGCGACGTACCCCATTCAACACCGAACAAAAAAGCGGGGGCGAACTTCTCCCCCACTAAAAAAATAAGAACCACCTAAAGGCAGTCCCGCTACTCGTTTAAGATAAACGAGGTCTCAAGCCTACTCAAGCTCCCTGATAGGGGGCAACCATCTTCTCTAGCAGCGCCAATTTGCATCTCCGAGAAAACCCATCGCTCATAAGCCTAATTACTTCTTGAGAATCTTCGAGAATAAAATCAAGCACCCTGGTTCAATCACTGCTCTCCTCAATTCTCTCTATCACAGCGCCCAAGGTTGTGAGACGTTCATCGATGGATTCGTAACCTCTCTCAATTTGACCGATATTCCGGATATAGCTCGTACCGTGCGCACCCAATGCTGCTAACAATAGTGCCATGCCCGCGCGAATATCCGGGCTATCAACTACACCACCCTGGAGCGCAGTGGGGCCAACTACAACAACCCTATGCGGATCACAGAGAATGATGGAAGCCCCCATCGAGACGAGCTTGTCTGTGAAGTACATGCGTGACTCAAACATCTTCTCATGCACCAATACGCTGCCGATACATTGAGTTGCAGCGACAATCGCGATCGATGTAAGGTCAGCGGGAAACGCTGGCCATGGGCCGTCATCTAGTTTTGGGACATGCCCGAATGCGTCCTTTCGGATCACGAGTTCTTTAGATCCGTATACGTGCAGGTCTGAACCCTCTACGCTGCATTCTATACCAAGCCGACGAAAGCCCATAATCGTTGAATCGAGATGCTCAATAGGTGCATGCTCTATAGTGATATCACTTCGGGTAACAGCCGCGAGTCCGATGAAGGATCCAGTTTCAACATGGTCGGAACCAATCGAAAAATCGGCCCCTTGGAGTTCATCAACACCCTCAATCTCAAGGATATGTGTCCCTATACCCTCAATCCGAGCGCCCATCTTATTCAACAATCGGCATAAATCCTGAACGTGGGGTTCAGCAGCGGCATTTCTCAATCGGGTTCGACCTCTCGCACAAACTGCCGTCATAATCGCGTTCTCAGTACCTGTGACTGAAGGCTCGTCCAAAAAGAGGTCTGCAGCGATAAGTTCATCCGAGGTAATCGTGAAGCCACTGTTAAGGGTTACTGTAGCACCCAGAGCTTCAAACGCCATAAAATGCGTGTCCATTCTACGCCGCCCGATCACATCTCCCCCGGGAGGTGGTAGTTCGACTTTACCGAAACGGGCCAAAAGGGGGCCCGCTAGAAGCAGTGAGGCCCGTATTTTACTCACTAGCTCCCTATCCACCGCACCTGTTTTCACTCCGCTTGTGTCAACAACTAGCTCGTTTCTTCCGATCCAAGACACGTCACTGCCTAAAGCTGTGAGTATGTCTATGAACGTGAGAACATCCAGTATTCTAGGCACATTGCGGAGTGTCACCGGGCCCTGGGATAAGAGTGTTGCTGCCAAGCACGGAAGCGCTGCGTTTTTATTGCCCGCAGGCCTTATCCGGCCCTCAAGATGACGCCCACCTTCTACCGCGTAAGTCCCCATAGTCTCCGGGAAAAGCAGTGATGGAGGGACACACGGTTGCCGGTTTTGTGACCCCGCCGTAGGAATTTGAAGATACCGCCCGCCTCTGTCCGACAGCAACCTATCCATTGCTTTTTCGTCTGATCTGTTGACCTCCGACATTGCCTTTTCAAGACAACCTCCCCTCATGTCTTGTAGGATATGATGGGAAATGCAGGATGTGTGCCACTGCCTCTTCTGAGATACACAGAGTGGTCTTTGACCTAGATATCTAAGTGACTAGATCGTTAAACTTCACCCATGCTACACAGACTACCCGAAGCTCTGCAGCTGAACACGCTCCAGGACCCTGCTGTTATCTCGACTCTAGCAGATATTGCGATGATCCTGGTGGGCGTTGCAATCCTCGTGGTATCTGTGGCCCTGGTGCTTCTAGCGCTTAGGGTCAACGCTACCCTCAAGAGTCTGAGCCAAAACCTTGGCCCGGTGTCAGATCGGGCCCGCTCAATATCAGACAATGTAGAGTTTATTACTCAGGCCCTTAGAACGGATGTGGAGCGTTTGAATACATCTGTGAAGTCATTGAATGACCGACTGCATCAGGCCTCAGGCCATATGGAGCAGCGTATCGAAGAATTCAATGCATTGATGGAAGTGATACAGGGCGAAGCAGAGGGTGCCTTCATCAAGACAGCAGCCGCAGTCAGGGGGGTGAGAGAGGGCGCTCAGAAGCTAAGCAGAGCTGCAAGAATGAAGAAGCAAAGAACAGAAAGCAGTGATCAAGAAGCCGACGCTAAGGATTCAGATTCCGAATCTCTTCAGTAATGATGTAGACATGCCACTGCAAGGATTACTGTCCTTATTCGTTGCTCAGTTGCTCGATTAGTAGGTCTCGCGCAAGCCTCGGATCTGCTGTACCCCCTGAGCTCTGCATTACTTGTCCGACTAGGTATCCAAGAATCTTTGATTCCCCGCCACGATATCTAGCAACCTCCTCTGAATGCTTGGCTAATACCTCTGTTACCCAGCTCGTTAGTTGACCAATGTCTCGCTCCTGCATCAAGCCCCGTGCCTCAATGATATCTGAAGGACTACCGCCCTCTTGCGCGAGGATAACCAGCACACTCTTCGCTGCGGATTCAGATACTACTCCTCTCTCTATAAGCCCTATGAGTGCTGCTATTTTAGCTGGACGAACCGGGACAGTTTGAGCGTTTTCTCTGCGCTGGTTCATCAGCGCTTGCAGGGGACCTGTAACCCACTTGGCAGCGACCCGTGGATCTGTATGGATTCCTACCAACTCTTCAAAGTAGTCGGCATTGGCAGCAGATTGGGTAAGCACCTCTGCGTCGTAATCCTTTAGTTCATAGACCTCTTTGAAACGAGAGCAACGATCTCGGGGAAGCTCCGGAAGGGATTCAAGCACTGTGGTAACCTGCTCCTGGGTTACCCGCACTGGAGAGAGGTCAGGTTCAGGGAAGTAACGGTAGTCATGACTTTCCTCTTTCGATCGCATCTTCCGGAGTTCTTCCCTGTGGTCATCCCAAAGCAAGGTCTGCTGTCCCACCACACTTCCAGCATCAAGGGTAGCTATCTGCCGCGCGATCTCCAGAGATAACGCACGCTCAACACCTGAGAATGAATTCACGTTTTTGATTTCCGTCTTGTTTCCAAGCCTAGGAGACCCGGACCTGCGCACTGAGACATTGGCATCAACACGGAGATCGCCCTCTTCCATATTGCAATTGCTAGCACCTACATACTCAAGGGTCTGTTTAAGTTCACCTAAGAACAATCGGACATCTGCAGCTGTCCGAAGATCAGGCTCAGTAACAATCTCAACGAGAGCTGTCCCTGCTCTGTTTAGATCAATCGCAGACGCTCTAGGCACCCTGTCATGGAGCAATTTACCGGCATCTTCCTCGATATGGACCCTCCGTATCTTTACGGATGTGTCACCTTCTGATCCGGAAAACGTCACACTACCCTTCGTCGCCAGAGGGTGATCAAACTGGGTGATCTGGTAACCTTTTGGTAAATCTGGATAGAAGTAGCTCTTCCGGGCCCAAACACTTTCAAAATGGATAGTGCACCCGAACGCGAGGGCAGTTCGAAGGGCAAGATCCACAACCTCAGGGTTCAAGACTGGCAACGCACCCGGTAGCCCTATACAGACCGGACAAATATGTGTATTCGGTTCACCACCAAAGACTGCTCTATCACTGCAAAACAACTTGTACTCGCTCTTGAGCCTTACGTGGATCTCGACACCGATCACTGCTTCCCAGTTCAAGTATCTTCCCCGTAAGAAGCTTCTAGCGCACCTGCGGCTGCTATGATGTGGCTCTCGCCCCACCAGGGCCCAAGCAATTGACCTCCGAGTGGTAGTCCTCCCACCGTCCCTATAGGCACTGAAAGTCCTGGTATACCAGCAAGGTTAGCAGTGACCGTAAAAACGTCGGACAGGTACATAGCAACCGGGTCTAGAACGCGTTCGCCAAGCGGAAAAGCCGGTGTGGGAGAGGTCGGAGTAAAGAGCACATCCACCTCATTAAATGCGGTTGTAAAGTCGTGCGCTATACTAGCTCTGGTGCGCTGGGCTGTTCCGTAATATGCGTCGTAGTAACCGCTTGACAGTACGTACGTGCCCAGCATAATCCGCCGCTTGACCTCGGCACCGAAATTCCCTCGCGTAAGTTCATACATTCGGTCAAGTCCTTCAGCAGGCAAGCGAGCGCCAAACCTCACACCATCATATCTCGCGAGATTACTGGATGCCTCTGCTGTTGCAAGAACGTAATAACAGGGAATAGCAAATTTTGTATGAGGCAGGGATACTGGCCGAATCTCAGCTCCCGCGGCTACGAGCCGCTCACACGCCTCATCAAGTAGTGCACGAACAGGAGGATCAAGTTGTTCCGGGAAGTACTCAGTAGGGATACCTACAACCATCCCCTCAATACCCTGAACCGCGGCGTCTCTGTACCTCGGCACTGGCTTTTCTACCGAGGTTGAATCCCGGGTATCATGTCCAGACACAACCTCTAGAAGGAGAGATGCCTCTAGGACCGTGGCGCCGATCGTCCCAATTTGGTCCAGTGAAGATGCGAATGCGATTAGGCCATACCGACTGATACGGCCGTAGGTGGGCTTTATACCCACTACACCACAAAATGCTGCTGGCTGCCTCACCGATCCACCTGTATCAGACCCCAAGGCCATCCGAACATATCCTGCAGCCACCGCCGCTGCAGATCCACCGGAACTCCCCCCAGGAACAAGGCTCCGGTCTACCGGATTCAAAGTGGGACCGAAGGCAGAGTTCTCAGTCGATGAACCCATCCCAAATTCGTCCAAATTCGTCTTACCAGCAATCAAGGCGCCCGCTTGTCGAAGTCTCTGCACAGCAGTTGCTTCGTAGGGCGATCTGTAGCCTTTCAAGATGCGAGAACCACACGTCGTCGGAAGCCTTTTTGTACAAATATTGTCCTTGAGCGCAACCATCACACCCTCAAGTGGGCCTTGGCCACAAGCCTCCAAATCTTCTGGCTCAGCAACTGCCAGGAATGCATTCAAGCCCTCCCGACCACCTTCCAGTTCCTT
>DCAZ01000096.1:12817-13354 GCA_002313925.1 Gemmatimonadales bacterium UBA1120 | reverse complement strand
CGGAGGACCAGGATTTTCGGGTAACCGCGGCATGGGCAAGCTCACGTCTTTTCTCTGCTCAACTAGGGGAGACAGAGGCAATAAGACTCGCACTCGAAACGCTGGACTTTCCGGGACCGCTAGTAGAGATCAGCCCGGGCTTCCATGTTCTCGAGCTTTTTCATGGACCTACCCACTCATTTAAGGATGTGGGAGGGCAGTTCATGGCGGGGCTCATGCAATACGTTGGGTCACCAAGCTCCAACAAGCGTACTACGACGATCCTCGTGGCCACCTCAGGTGACACGGGAGGTGCTGTAGCAAGAGCATTTCACGGTCGTCCGAAGACCCGGGTCGTAGTGCTCTTCCCGGACGAAGGCATCAGTTTACAGCAGCGACGTCAGATGAGTACCCTAGGCGATAACATATTGGCGATCTCTGTTGCAGGCACATTCGACCATTGCCAAGCGCTGGTAAAGGAAGCGTTCGCTTCAGACACATTACGGGACAGATATTGTCTGACGTCAGCGAATTCTATCAACCTCGGTCGACTCCTGC
>DCAZ01000096.1:0-12449 GCA_002313925.1 Gemmatimonadales bacterium UBA1120 | reverse complement strand
ACTCCTGCACTCTTTGCTGTCCCGTCAGGCAATCTAGGTAATTTGTGTGCTGGGCTACTGGCCCATATCGCTGGGATGCCAGCACTAGGCTTCTTGTCAGCGATGAATGCAAACGATGTGTTCGGCCGATTCTTGGCCACTGGAGACCTTAACGAGCAACCCTCAGTCCCAACAGTTTCAAGTGCTATGGATGTCGGGAAACCGAGCAACCTAGAACGGATTCGTTGGCTTTTTCGGAAAAATCCAGACCAGCTGAACCACATAATAAGAGGCGCCTCAATCGACGACGCTGAGACCCGTAGGTGCATTACAGAAGTATACGAGGAAACAGGATACGTTCTTGATCCGCATTCAGCGGTAGCGTATCGGGTAGCCCGGCAACACCATAATTTGGAACTTGGGCCTACCGTTGTTCTGGCAACTGCACATCCCGCAAAGTTCCCTGGTGTGGTGGAAACCGCCATCGGCAGTAAAGTAGAGCCACCCCAAGAACTACTCTCTGTGATGAAACGAAAAGAACTCTTTTCAGAGATTAAACCGGCCTTGCAAGAGCTCGAAGCTCTTCTGGATGAAACAATCTTAGATGACTGAAAGACTGAGAGCTGCGGCCGTAAGGCTACCGTCCTCCACATCCAACCTCGGTAGTGGATATGACACGCTCGGTCTCGCACTCGATCGGTACTTGGTGGCCAGTTTTGAGCCTGGAGGAAATACACTTGAATGCGTATGGGATGGCGCTCTCGCAAATCTAGAGGTGACTGATAGTGACAACCTCCTTGTAGGCGCCTTCACGCGAATTCTCAATCAAGAGGGATCGATTCCGTGCGGAGTCCTAAGGGCAACGTCCGACATTCCTATTTCAAGAGGACTTGGTTCTTCTGCGGCTGCCGTCCTCGCGGGTTACGACCTCGCCCGAGCTGTCCTCAATGAACCTCGGGATGACGAAGGAGCGTTCGTGGAAGCACACCGCCAGGATGGACACGGTGAAAATGCTGCTGCGTGCCTACATGGCGGACTTTGCGCTGTGGTTCATGATCTGAACAACCCAGTCATAGTCCCGCTCAACCTTTCTTCCAGAGTTGGCTTTGCCTATGCAGCACCGCTAGAGGGGGTCTCGACAAGAAAAGCACGCCGCGTACTCCCAAAAGAAGTCGGACATGACGTTGCGGTCCGCTCGCTCGGCCGTGCAACCGCTCTTGTCCAAGGATTCGCACTAGGGGATCCGGAGTTAATACGGATCGGGGTGGAAGATGAGTTGCATGTCCCCTACCGCCTGCCCTTAATCGATAGTGCAGAAGAGGCAATAGCCGCTGGTTACGAAGCCGGAGCCTGGGCGGTCACTATCTCTGGGGCCGGCTCTGGAATAATTGCTATGTGTGACCTAGAGAATACGGAATCCGTCAGCGATGCCATGTGTATAGTGCTCTCTCGTGCGGTTGGAGAAAGCAACTGCTTAGGCTTCTCGGCAGCACCCGATCATGAGGGCCTCACACGTCTCTCCTAGGCACCGCCTCTCAAAGACTCACGCAGCACGCTTGCACACCCAGGGGCAAGATAGACGGTGCTTAATAGACGGCCTCCCAAGAAAGCCGTGAAGGCCGCCGTCGCTCCCACAACTTCAAAGCGAAATCCTAAAGTAAGGAAGAGGACCGCAACCGTAGTCACTTCAATCACACTTGCCCAAGTGATGTGCTGGGTTCTCCGGCCTTCGACAAGGATCGCCCTCTGAAATGAAAGTAAGACCGAGAGGAAGGGTAGGGGCACTATGATTCGGGCAGGAATCAAAGCGAAACTGGTCAGTTCAGGCGTCAAGCCCGACAAGACCGTAAACCACAACTGAAAGAGCGGAGTGAAGGCGACTAAGGCTAACCCTGCTGTTGTAACAGCGCCGAGTGTGAAGCAGAAGCGCCTTAACTCTCTATAGTGTTCAAACCGCTCACCGATTAGAGCAATCGCTGCGTCTTGGTAGGCAAACCCCACCGACCTAAAGAAGAACGATAGTGAATGCACCACAGGGTAAACCGCTAAAGATTCAACCGGAGAAATGCTCCGGCCCATGAAAAACGTTAAGAGCGGTTGAATTGCAAGTCCGATCAAAGAGGTAAGGGCGAGTGGTAGGTAGAATGTCGCAATCGCTCGATATGTCACCGTACGACCTGTGTACGCAGAATTTCCTTCTTCAGCCAGTAAGTCTCGGACTGTTTCTGCAGCCATAAAGCGCGCTGCGATCGCTTCTACTGTGACACCGGTTCCCAACGCCAGCCCTCCAACCCACGCCCCAGGTATGTCGAGTAACAGATATCCTAGTAATGCAGCAACCGTCATCGCGAGAAGCCGAATTAGAGTGCCTATAGCAACCAAACGTGTTTTTCCCGCACGGATTAGCACGCCCTGTAAAAAACGCCGGTACCCAATCGCACTAGGCCAGGGGAGGAAAAACCACAACGCTCCATAAGTAAGGTCCGCTACTTCGGCAGGGAGTTGAAGTAGCGTTTCAGTGAGCCACCGATAGACACCTGGTACGAGAACTATCAGTAAAAGGAGCGTCGTTCCAAGAATCAGCCCTCGCGAGAAATTCCGCAGCTTGAGATAGCTGATCCGATCCTTAACAAGAGAGGTCGCCGCGCTCATGAGCATGATCACTGGCGCCTCGATCAGAATAGCAAGAGCGAAGGCGACACCGTAGGCACCGAGATTGAATTCCGGACCTGGCATGCGAGCGATCATCGCTGCCAGGAATGGCCCCTCGGCAGCCATCATGACCCATGTAGCCGCTAGTGGAGCCCAGAAAAGAGCTATCGTGCGCTGAGTGTGGCGCAAGTGATTGTATCGTCGGAAAGGTCATGGATGCAGCAGCATCAGCTACTGCTTGAGCCCCGGAGCTTAACGGAAAGCCAGCTTACGAGAAGCGGCGTGCCCTTAGAGGTACAGAAATCCTCAATGGGGAGTACTGCTCACATGCTCTCTTAGGAGATCTCGCCCGAAGTCCCCATTAAACTCACGCCATACCGAATGAATGTGGTTCGCATTGTTTTGTGTGTTGTCATACTCGATCAGGAATGTTGGGCCCTGCACTCTATAGTAGTGCTGTTCACCTCGTTCAACTCCCCCCGCCCACGCAAATGCGATCTTGTCTATTCCCGCGTCATACAGCCTCTCTAAACGATAATCAGCAATCCCTTCAGCCATTACAGACGTATAGGCGGTAATCAGATCCATCAGAAGCAAGCGCTGTTCTTCAGAAAGCATTGTGGCCCCAATACCCACCGGAGTAAGAGGGTCAATCTCTAGTCCTGTGCCTGTGACGATATCCCTCGGTGCCACGTCACTAATAATCGCCATTTCGTGCTGTCCCGCGTCCAATGCTTGAAGCAGGGTTCTCGCTACATCTTCCCTATCTGCTAGAGCACGCAATCCCTTATCCGGGCCGTCTAGAACTTCTGCTGGGTTTGCACCTAGAAATGCCGGAGAACTTGCAATCACAGCTCCTCCAACAATCGTGAAGTGCAATGAGACATGGTGTCCCTCAAAACGCCACCCCCAACTGGTGTCCGCCGAAGGTGTTCCGAAAACACTGAGCACATATTCCTCGGAATCACGAGCGAAGCGACCACCGCCCTCAAGCGCCTGGAGTACGTCCTCCAACTCCATAATCTGGATAGTGGTCATATAACCACCCTGGCTTAGAGCGGACCTAATCAGATCATGCGCTCGACCGCGCTGTTCGGAGTCCAACTCCTTGAGAGCTACACCCGCTCGTGGAAACATCTCTGGGGGTATAAAGTGCCAGCGGCGCCGTTCCGCATCTTCAAATTCAAACAGAGTCCTTTCTCTTTGTTCTTCGGAAAGTATCGAGATAAAATCGTTGGCCGCACCCAACATCTCATCGGTACTAGAACTACAGCTTGCAGATACAAGGACCACTGAAGCCAAGACCCCGGGCATTAGCAGGGAACGAACAAATTCTGACTTTTTCATATCCTCCTCCTTACCACAAGCGTCCGATTTTCCCAATTGCGCACGTAAATAGTGCTTACCGCGCCTCGCAATCCGGCGCGTAAATCTAGTGGATTGAATGCAGAAGCTTCCCCAGTACATCAGTCCATATATCGTATCCCGCTGACGTCATATGGAGCCCATCCTGGACAAAGAGTTCCGGCATAGGCTTACCATCTTCGTCCAACATCGGCGTGGCGATATCAGCGTAGTGCAAATTGGAATGCAACCCTGAAAACGATTGCACCTGCTCGTTAAGCTCTTTCATTTGTGGCCACAGGGACCAACGCTGGATGCTCGGCTTAACCGCAACGAAAACAATCTCACTCTCTGGAAGTTCCTCTGACACAGTCTCTACAAACTCCCGATAATCCTCAAAGATCTGCGTCACACTCTTGCCAGCCCCGAGATCGTTGTCACCAGCGTAAAAAATAATGGTCGCCGGTAGATACTTTAGAACAGTCTCCTCAACGTAGTGATTGACATCAGAAACGTGTGACCCACCGAAGCCACGATTGATTAGCGGTACACTAGGGAAACGTTCCGCGCTATTCCACATAACGATGCTCGAACTCCCAACGAAGAGTGTTGCTTTGGTGGGATGGCTATTTTTTGTATCCCAAGCCTCGAACCTAGAGATTTGTTGTTCAAAACGTTCGGGGTCAGGATCGCTCTGCTGCGCTTCAGTTAGGGGCGGTACGATAAGCCCAAGGGAGCATAGTGCGAACACGGCGTAAGCCCTGTCTCTCAAGGGGAACCGGCGAAATTCCAACCTTTTCATGTCGCCCTCCTAACAGGCTGCACCGCTACTAGCACATATTCAGCATGATACACACTTGTGATTGTTCTTCGAACCCAAGCTCTCCAGCAGGGCCACAGTCCCGAGGTAAGGAGGTGTGCGCTGCTGGGGGCCATTCGCCATATCCGCAGTAGTCTGTCCCTTACGGCTAACCACCGCTACATCGGCACCGCGCTCGATCAGGTACAGAACTAATTCATCATCACCCCGGGATGCGGCATGATGGAGTGCCGTATAGGCGTTAACGTCCCGGATATCGACCTCAGCGCCCGCCTCCTCGATCAGAAACTTCACTGCTGCCAGCCAGTTGTCCGGTACGTGCCGGTGCGCATTCGCTGCAAATGATTGTCCATACCCGACACCCGACGCTGCGTGAATCGGATAGACAGATGGGCCGCCAACAGGGACCGGGGGGATGCCGGAATGGTCCTTCTCTTCCTCTTCCTCGGCTTCTTCCTCCTCAGTTTCAGTGTCCGCGCTCTCACCCTCCGCGTTTGCCATTTTGGGATTTATGCTCGCTTCGACCTCGCCTTCAACCTCTTGCGACCCTTCAGTTTCTTCTGCAGCCTGACCTTCCTCGCCTTCAACCTCTTTGTTCTCCTCCTCCGTATTCTCCTCAGCCGGATCAGCACGCCGACGGCGCTGAGGCGGCTTCATGGTCGGGATGTTCGGATCCGCCCCATAGTCCGTCAGCAGTCGCATAGCATCCACGTCTAGAGCATAGGCAGCACGCCAGAATGGTGTGGCACCCCGCAAATTGGCACCGCCAGCCCTCCCCAACACCGAGAACGTGTACTCCATAAACCAGAGATGGGTTTTTAGACGCACATCCGGATCTGCCCCAGCAGCCAAGAGGGCTTCTAAGACCTCTAGATATGTACTTGCCTGCTGTTCGTGCTCCGTTGGATGAGCGTACGATGCCCTCGGTGCCCACTGCCGCTCAAGCGTTGCGAATAGTGGAGTGGTCCCAGCCATGCTCATCCCGTTGGGATCGGCACCCCGCGCAAGTAACATTAGTGCAAGGTCAAACTGGCCATTGATTGTGGCCATCAGCAGGGGCTGTGTCTGATCCCCTCCCGAAGGCTGATTTATATCAGCACCGCCGTCTACCAGTGCGGTCGTTGCCTCCATATGGCCCTGCCGAACCGCATGTAGCAGGGGTGTAAGCCCACCCCAGCTCCCAACCAGTTGAGCATAAGAAGGCGGCCTCTCCTCTTCGTTTTCGTCCGCTGCGGTTCCATCTGGTCCAAATGATATCTCAGATTGTTCTACTTCTTCTGGTTGATTGCTGGCCAATTCAGCATCCGGTGCATCCTCCGCACCGGGCCCAACCTCCTTCAATTCATCGCCCCCTTCATCCTCCTCAGGTTCTTCTTCTCTTTCTCCATCAGAAGACGGTACATTAGGCCATTTCCGCTGTATCTCGCGGTGCGCCAGAATTGCTGCTTGGACCTGACTCGGGGCAGGCTGCCAATCTGTTCCTCCACCTTCTTTTTCCTTGAACTCGGCAAGAAATTCTGACAGGCCTTTTTCAGCTGCGCGATCTGCTTCCGATTGCTCTACAACGTTCACTGCACCCGAGGTGATACTCGGATCAGCTCCAGAAGAGAGAAGCACCTGAATCGCTTCTACTCGATTGTTCGCTGCAGCAAATATAAGTGGTGTTTGACCCCAGGCTGATTCCTTCGCGTCCACAGTGGCACCCGCCTGGATCAATTCGGTCAGGACACCAGGGTTACCGGAGGCGGCGGCAAGGTGAAGTGGAGTAGCGCCTGAATTGATGGTCGTCTTGTTAGGGTCTGCGTTTGCTTCGAGCAGCAGGGTCACGAAACCCACATCACCCGACCTCGCAGCCATATGCAGAGGTGTATAGCGACCGATGCGGGTTCCGGCGTGCACGTCACCTCCAGCATAGACAATCGTCCTACCGAGTTCGATGTCTCCGTGTCGGACAGCCCAGTGGAGGGCAGTCATCCCGTCACCTTGGGCGGCATTCACGTCGGCACCCTGGCGTAATAGTTGACGAACTACAGCGATATCACGCCGCTGGGCCGCATCAGCCACGGGTGTATCCGGGCCAGTCGACCCACCAAGCAGAAGCGGTAGGGCTACGACGCCGAAAATGTTGCGGAGCACCCGTCTGCTCATACCGAGAATACCCCGTCGCTATCGCCGAATCCTGTTAAGTCTCGGTGTCCTAGCTTATGTAACAAGGACACGAACACATTTGCCATGGGTGTCCCGTCCGGCGCCTTCAAATGTGCGCCCCCCTCAAGTTGTCCGTTAGCTCCCCCCATCACCACCAGCGGGCAACGACGATGGTTGTGAAGATTCGCGTCACCCATGGGTGAACCCCAAATGATCATCGACTGGTCCAGTAAGCTGGACTCGCCATCAAAAGTCTCTTCCAGTCGGCCCAGGAAGTATGCCATCTGGCTCACCCGGTATTGGCAGATCTTGTTGAACTCTAGGACGGCCTCCTCTTTATCGCCGTGGTGGGAAGATGGGTGGAATGCTCGGTCAGACCCACTTTCTGGAAACGTACGATTTGACGCATCTCGTCCAGTTTTTAACGCGACCACTCGTGTAATGTCCGCCTGGAATGCTAAGACCTGAATGTCAGACAGGAGCCTCATATGTTCAGAGAACGAATCGGGTACCCCAGGAGGGGCCTCAGGTAACTCCCGGGGCTCTCCACCAGTGTTGCGAAGTTCAACCATATCTATACGGCGCTCTATCTCACGTATGTTCTCCAGATACTGATCTACGCGCTGGCGGTCAATGGCACCTAAGTCCCTCTTCATCCGGCCCACTTCATCCGCAACCCAGTCTAGGATACTCCTCTGAGTCCGACGCCGGATGGCACGCTCTCTCTCAGAGCCACCTGCCCCGAACAACAGGTCAAACGCAGTGCGGGGGTTGCGGATCATGGGGAGAGGCTCTGAAGGAGATGACCAACTGATCGAGTCCATATAAGAGCAGGAATAGTTATAGTCGCAGCCTCCACCCTTATCCGTGCTCTCAATAGAGAGTTGCAAGGACGGCAGTACGGTCTCCTGACCGAAACGCTGTGCGTGGAGTTGATCTAGCGAAGTCCCACAATAGAGGTCCGAGCCCTGTGTCTGCTTGGGGTGTGACTGGGTGAGAAAGACAGCGCTTGAACGGAAGTGGTCACCGCCGATCTCCCCAGGGTTGACCGGTTCGGCCATACGCACATCAGTATTGCTAATAATTGTGAGTCGGTCCCGCCAAGGCTCCAAGGATGTAAGGACATTTTCTGGGAGCAATTCGTAATCACGACCAACAGTGGAGGGCGCAAACAGGTACTGCTCCGCACCCCAATCGTTACAGCCGGGTAGGCCGTGCACCTCTTCGATGCAGACCAGGCGGGGCACCCCTTCTGCCTTGGGTGATCCATACACTCGTCCGGCGGGTCGCATGGCATCTAGCAATGGTAACGCCAAGGTGGTCCCCACTCCCCGAATGAACGTGCGACGCGGGATGCTCTTCCCTGTGATGAAGCGCATGTTCCACTACCTCGATTCGGGATCCAGAGAGTCCTGCCCTGACGCTACTGGAGCTTGTTTCATTTGGAATGCGTCACTCTTTAGCACACCAAGTATGAACGATGACATCCGATAATTATTCTTTTCAGCATCTGCGACGATAGCCCGCACTGCCGGCTGGTCCTGATAGTCTAGCCTCCGGCCCAATGCATAGGCCATTAAGCTAGCAGTAAAATGCCTTACCAGCGGAATTGGCCGCTTGAGCAAGACCCGTGACAAGTCTGACGGACTGCTAATATCCGTACCGTCGTAGAACGTGCCGCGTGTGTCTAGGGGCACACCCCTTTCCCGTGTTCGCCATTTGCCCGTTACATCGAAGTTGTCGAGAGCTAGGCCGATAGGGTCCATAAACTTGTGACAAGATGCACACACAGGATTTGCACGATGTATCTCCATACGCTCGCGCGTAGTAAGAATACGAGTCCCTTCCGTCTCATCTGTCGCCTCTAGGTCTGGCACACCAGGAGGAGGAGGAGGAGGAGGAGTGCCCAAAAGCACCTGCATTACCCACTTGCCCCGAAGTACCGGTGAAGTGCGATTTCCAAGTGAGGTTTGAACGAGCACGCTCCCATGACCCAGAACGCCTCGCCGGTCTTCCCTCGGATAGTCCACCCGGCGGAACTCGTCTCCAACAACACCGGGAATATCATAATGATTCGCTAAGCGTTCATTAAGGAAGGAATAGTCAGCGCTATACATTTCGAGCAGACTCCGGTCCTCTCGAACCAGATTATCAAAGAACAGTTCAGTCTCACGGCGCATTGCTACAGCCAACTGTTGGCTATAGTTGGGAAACCAAAACGCATCAGGGCGAACCTTTTCCAAGTCCTGCAGTTGTAGCCACAATGAGGCGAACCGCGTAGCCAAAGCTTCCGAGCGCGGATCCATCAGTAAGCGCCTAGCCTGACGCTCTAGGTTCTTCGGCTTGGATAGATCATCACTTCTGGCAAGGCGAAGGAGTTCTTCATCCGGGTTCGTGCCCCACAGGAAGAAGGAGATCCGCGATGCGAGGTCCACTTCATCGAGCTCGTAAACCTCACCTGGCTCTACATTGTCCGGCTCTTTCTCCATCCGGAAGAGGAAATGCGGGCTGGTCAGGATGGCTTCTAGTGCGGTCCGTACACCCATTTCAAAGCCCCCTTCTTCGGCCCCCATCTGATAGAACCTCATCAGAGGTTCAATGTCCTCCTGATCTAGGCTTCGGCCGTACGCCTGGGCCGCAAGTCCAGCTAGAATACTCTTGCTACAGGACTCTTCTTCGTCAGCCGACGTGGGCCGGCAGGTGAAAATCCGCCGTCGAGTTGGAGTATCAGAGACACCCATCGGGTTGTGTGGCCCCTCAAGCGTCAAGTTAATGAGATGGGGAAGTGATGTAGTGCCGTAACTCGCCTCTGTACCCGTTAAAGACCAGTCATTAGGCCGAATTAAGTCCTCATAGGGCCCATCCATCTGACGGATGAACGCGGCGGTAACCCTCCGCTGACCCGCCCGGATGAACACCGGTTCAGTCTCGACCGGAAACGTTTTTCTTCCTTGAAAGTCGATATCGCCACCGTAATGCACTAACGCTACGCGTTCGCCCTCCACTGATATGTCTATATCGTGGAAGCGCTCTCCCCACCCCGAAATGAAACCCATGGAGAAGGTGTACTCTCCATCTGCCGGGAAGGTATGTAGCACGCTGATACCGCCTCGAGTCCCATAGGGAGCCCCCTCGACCGCCTCCCACTCGTGCTGTGACACGGTCGCTGGATTGGTATAGGTCTTTGCCGTAACCGGGGCATCTGTCTGGCCAACTGCCTGGCGTGCTACTTCACTGGCAGTTGTCATATAGGCGTCCATCAATGTAGGCGACATTGCCTGCACGTCGGCGATATTATCGAAACTCGCGCTGATCTGATCCTCTGGTAGCCACTCCTCAGGATCGATTCTGAGCCCCAAGACGTCCTCAATAAGACGTGCATATTCCGCGCGATTCAACCGCTGGAAGGGTCGTGTCCCGGGAGTCCGCTGCTCATCTGCAGCCTCATCGATCAGGGTTTCAAGCGTCTCGACGAGAGTCAAAAGTGTGTCTGGACTAGGCCTTCGGGCCCCAGGAAGCGGCATCATACCTGCCCGCAGCTTCACAATCATCTTCTCCGCCGTCTCTGCCAATTGCGGGGCTTTAGCGATATCAAACTCAGACAGAGAGAGGTTCCCTCTCAGCGTCACATCATTATGGCACCTGACACAGTACTGCTGGATAACATCATTGAGTTCATCAGAAGACATCACGAGTGGAGGGAACCAGGAGCCGGCCGACACAGACCCTTGAAGACCCTCACCCGACCGAACCGCCAAGTACTCCTGGATCAAGATAGTAGGCGACCCTTCGGGACTAAGGTCACTCCATTGCGCTACAGTTAGCGATGGCACACCCAGGCCAAAGCACAATAGCGCGATTACGTTACGAGTCAGGGTTCTCATGGGGAGGGGCTCTTCAACTTCTAGCGGATCCGGTTGTAAACAGCGTGTGTTACGCGCGTGATCTTTCCGTTTTCATCAAGTCGCACGTACTCATTGTCGATCCTGTTCCCGTCCTCCGAAAGCGTGTTGATAATGACTTGGGACACTCGACCATTTCGCATATTTAAGATTCGCGTGCTCCGGTCGTCGATGATCTCCACCGCAGTTTCGGAATTTTCCTGTCCTCGAACAGCTTGGAAAACGCCGTCGAACATCGTCACATAACCCCATTCGTTATCCTGTCCCCCTGCGTTGGTCGAAGCGACGGTGATCTCCATTCCGCCATTTCCATAGGGTTCATACGTCATGATGTTCTTCGAGGGTGGAGGGGCATCCGATTGCATCTGCCAGACACCAAAACGCGGGTTCGACTGCGCAGACGCGGATATAGCCGTAACAACCAGTGTAGCAAGAGCCAGGCAGCAAATTTGCAAATTCCGTCTGCACATCGATGGTACTCCTATCTCAGGGGTGTGGGCGGATACAGTCAGCATGTGGATCTCAAGTGCGCCGTGCAAGGTTTTAAGTGGCACTCCTCCCTATGGGCGCTAGCTATCTCCAGGGAGGGCTTCACAAGTATCAGGCCATCCACGTTCGCAAGCGAGGGCATATAGTGCTTGAGGTTCCCGCTCGGTAACCGGACCCTTACTGCCCCGAAGTACGATGGGAAATTCTTCGAGCGGAGGGGGAGCACGGCTGAAACCCGAGGCCCCGGTTCTGAGCCGGGTCAGGTTTTCGCAAGCCAAATCGAAGCCGAGATCACAACCATTTTCTAGTGACACCTGAGCGTCGCTGAGCCGGTCCCGACTGGCAAACAGTATCCCAAGCTCGTTGCAAGCCCAACCCGAGTCGCTTGCACAATACGTGTCCTGCATGAAGGCCAGATATTCACATCCACGATCACTACCATCATCGCACGCCTGCTGCCAGAACGGGAGGTACTGACCAGGATGGTTGTCACCTACGCCGTTGCTGCCACTAAGAACGACAAAGATCACAACCCACATCCCTACGAGTCCATAACGTCGCTTAATGGGAGCAAGGCCCTTACCGATCCATGAAAAGTCCAGGAATTGAAGCCACCTTGAGGCCGCACCTCGATCAATGATTTGGACCAAAAGATTAAGGATGGGCACGGGCAGTAGCTTGTCGTAGAAAGCTGGAACTTCCATTGCCCTTAGAAGCACAGCAAAGGCGATCGTAGCAAACCCATAGAGGATACCAAAGACGATCCGACCTCGGCCGGTGCTAGGGGAGGTGGATGGATCCGTGAATAGAAGGTGCATCCCCAGAAAAACCGCAATCGGGATGTACGCATCGTGGAAAAAATAGGTTCCTGTGAGCCAGAAGTAGCCAAGCCCAAAGGTATACGCGGAGAGAACCGCCCAAACCGTCATGATCGCTACACCGAAAAGGAGTTGGCCTGGTATAGAGGCCAAAAAGATCACGGCATAGATATAGGGAGGGGCATACTGTGATTGGGCGATCTCCTGACCCCAGGTGATCTCAGTCATACCCGTTATGATCAGCACGAGAGAGCAGACACCGAGTGGGAAGGAAGACGGATTAAAGATGTGCGCAGA
>DCAZ01000034.1:15188-23983 GCA_002313925.1 Gemmatimonadales bacterium UBA1120 | reverse complement strand
GCATCTCAGATCTACTGCACCCCGAATTTTTGGCCGGAGGCTCATTGGATGAAGTGATTGAGCGGAGCACACTATGCGGAGGGGAAATGTCGGAGGGCTGATTTTGCGGTGACCTCGGGAACTGACCAAATGAGTTCGCTCGATCAGTAAGCTGGTTTTTCGGGTCGCTTCTCGCCGGCTGTCACTGCTAGATCTAACCGATTCTCGAGCGGTGGAAGTGAGCAAACAGAAAACGCGGTAAAGACACAGGGTGCATTGTACGACCTATTGAAGTCGATGGTCGTCCATCCGTCCTCATCCGCGGCTGGAACCCTCATGTAACGTCCGGCTTGATAGGTTTCTGTTATTGCTGTTGAGTCCCACAAGCTCACGAAATAAGAGCGACTCTGTTCATTTCCAAACGCGATCAGACGGTGTTCACGATCAGCTTTTCTGAAGATGAGTTCTCCAATTGCGTCCTGCTCTATCATCCCGCCTGTGATGTCAGCAAGTGGAATCGATTTCAGCTCGGGGTATCGGTCCAGTCGTGCTGAGACACGCCACTCTGTGCTCAAGGTAAAGTATTCCGGGAGCCGGAATGTCTCACGCTCCGGAAGGTCGGTATCCCAGACGCGCAGCCACAGACGATCTGTTCCGGGCTCTGAATGAACCCGCATCCCCAGAGATCCCAAGGAAAGGTAAGTGGTGTTTCCTGACCGATCATTTTCCAGAATCGTGGTCTCTTCAATCGGCGGTCCGTCCTGAAGGTAGACATTACCGTCCGAAGCTGGTTCTAAGTGCACATCCTGCCCTTGACGCACGAGTGTGCCAGCTAAGGCCGGAGAATCTTCTGCAGGAAGAACAATAGGGAGCGTTGGGTCCGACCCAAATGCTGTTTCCCCCTGCGGCAAGTTAAACAGACCAGACCAAAGAACTGGACCGCCGGGAGGCGTGACGAGTCCCTCTTCCCGGTTGCTTCGCCAATCCTCATGTTCCGTAATGAATTCCTCTTGGCTGACCGTAGGTGGGTCACGCCAAGCACTACTACAGGAGCTGATCGTTATTAGTGCAGTGGTGGTAAGAACTGCGAACCTGAAAGGGTAAACGGAGCAATATTCCATTACTAACTGACCCATCTTGCCTCCTTCCAAGTCTCTGTGTGTTCTGATCAAGTCTAATTCTACGGTTACATCCTACAGAATAGCGAGTTATTTCCAAGCGGACGACGAGCATCTGTTTCGAAGTCAGGGTCATCCGCCTAGAATTCCAGTTCTAGTGCGATCCTAAGATTCGGTAGTCTGAGGTGATCTTCATGAAATTCATCACACTTATACTCGGCGTGAGCGTCTTCGCCATCACGCCTCTCACCAATTCACCTGTCACTGCTTCCCAGCAAGTCCGGCCGACGGCGCACCCATCGACTCAAGATCCGGCAGTGCTCGTGACACCGGATCAGATGAGTAGCTGGGAGGCTGAGCTCTCGAACTGGGGGCGTTGGGGTCCCGCGGACCAGCGCGGCACCCTAAACCTCATTACACCTGAGAAGACGCGTGCGGCAGCGTCGCTGGTGGAAGAGGGTGTTACGGTTTCTTTGGGGCATTTTGTCAGTGAAGAAGACGCGATTGACAGCCAGACGTTCGCACCGACCGAGCACTGGATGACCTCGGTGGATCCCAACACCGGAAGAGTACGTACCGCACTAGATGCGATCAGTTTCTCTCTTCACGACGGACAGCTGTCACATATGGACGCCCTATGCCACTACGCGACCACAAGGGACGGTGAACGAATCATTTTCAATGGTTATCCCCAGAATCTGGATATGGAAGGGTGTAAAGACTTGGCCATTGATCGCATGGGTCCTGGCTTTGTGACCCGAGGGATTCTTGTGGACATGCCCTTGCTGAGAGGTGTGGAGTGGCTTGAGCCAAGTACACCTATCTATGTATCTGACCTAGAGGAGTGGGAAGATTTTGCAGGTGTCACCATCGGGAGTGGTGATGTTTTGTTGGTCAGGACAGGCCGGTGGGCCAAGCGGGAGGCAGATGGTCCGTGGGCCTATGGTCGCGTAGGGGCAGGGCTACACGCGTCGGTGCTTCCGTGGCTGAAAGAACGAGGCGTGGCTCTTTTGGTCGGCGATGCTGTGAATGACGTTCAACCCTCAGGCGTTCGTGGGCGGAATCGACCAATACATGACCTTACACAGGTCTTCCTGGGGTTGCCGCTTGTCGACAACGGGTACCTGCTCGATGTGGCGAAAGAGGCTGCTGAACGCCGGCGCTGGCAATTCATGGTCTCCTGGCAGATTTCCCGGATACCGGGCGGAACCGCGAGCCCGTTCAACGCGTTGGCGACATTCTAAGATGGACATTGCGATCTCGCTTGATCGCATCGAGTGTCACAACACCGAGGATTTCTCGGGAATCGACGAGTGCTACTACATGAGTATGGTTGGGTGTGAGCCGGAACCAGAAAGTGCCTTGTTGCCAGACCGAATCCCGGTCGCGTCACGTCGGCTGCTTTTGCACGTCACACGTGAACGGGCCCTAGGCATAGGCACGGGTGACATCGTCCGTTTCCCGCCAAAGGACCGGATACTCTACCCTAACCCCTCAATCCCAGCCCACTTGAGTGAGTGCGACCTAGATGCCCTGATCACTGGCCCGATCTACTTCTTTGATGCCGATACCGAGTCTGATGAGCACTCGCCGGAGGGCCAACTTGTTAGAGGAATAGTGTTCGGCCACGTGTCAGGAGCAGCGGCTGTGGTCATGGGCCTAATGATCGGCGGACTGGCAGGGGTAGTAACGGCACTGGTTCTTTTTGTGGGTTCGATCATTGCTGGTGCGCTCATGCTTAAGCACATCCTCTCGGTCGTTGATGGTGATGACTATCTGGGGGGGTATCAATTTTCGGTACCGGTCCAGGGCCCCCCCCACGAAGAAATCATATTTGAGTTGACCGGTTCCGAGGATGGGATCGTGACCGAAAAGGGTCGTGAATTCAAACGAACAGCAGGAACCGTTCTCTACGAGGTCGTTGTGCAGGTCAATCGAGGTCGGCACGAAGGAACCACCTAAACCGAAAACGAGATTTCGAGAATAGCTTATATCCATGGAAAATCCACAATCGCAGCCGCAGGACTCTGAAGAATATCCTGAAGTGGAGTCCCGCTTCAGCGACCTTCAGATGCCCGACCTGACACCAAGGGGATTAATCGGTCACTTCGGTCCAGGAATCATCTTGATGATGACCGGGATCGGTACTAGTCACCTAGTCACTGCACCGGCGGCTGGTGGTCGCTTCGCGTATGCGTTGCTCTGGTGTATACCGGTGGCGTATGTGTTCAAGTATTACGGGTTCGAAATGGCTTTCCGGTTCACCAATGCAACGGGAAAGAGCCTAATCGAAGCATACAGTACGGCGTGGAAGAAATGGCCACTGTGGTATGTGCTTGTGACCACGCTTATCCAATGTGCTATAGGGCAAGCGGGCCGGCTCATCGCGGCAGCGGCTGTGCTCTACTACCTGTTCACTGAGGTGGTCGGCTGGGGTTTTACGGACCTTAATTTTTTCAGGCTAAGCATATCTGCCATGACTCAGTACGGTTTGGTACTCGCCTTGATATCAGTGGCGATCATCCTTCGTGGTAGTTACGCGGCCGTGGAGGTTTCGGCGAAGCTGCTTGCTGCGATTCTGGTCGTCTCTGCACTTTTCGTCTACATCCAGGCACCTGCCCCCCTTTCCGAGATGGGTCACTTTTTCCTGGTTGAGATCCCAGATGGTTCCTGGCTGGTGATTGCTGCGTTCCTTGGATTGTTGCCCACAGGAATCGACGTTTCTCTTCAGGCTTCTGAGTGGGGTAAGGCGAAGAAGAAGGGGATGAGTAAGATTCGAGATCGGCTCGAAGATATGGGGCTTGCGAACCGGTTCGATCCGTTTGCTCCAGATGTGAATGACCTCACGGTGTATACTTCGAGACTTCCGTCCAATGCCGTCCAATACTGCCAGAGTTGGTTCAAGATTGGAACGTGGGACTTCCGGGTGGGGCATGTAATCTCATTCGGACTTGCATGCATCTTTGTGCTCTTGGCAGCAGTATGGATGTATCCAAGCCCGGTCGAGGGCCGTGCTGTTATGGGTGAGATCGCGACGATTTTCACCGACAGCCTGGGACCCGCCATGATGGGCGTGTTCATGGTGGGTGCTTTTGCAGCGACATTCTCGACTGCCTTTAACTATTTCGACGGGTGGCCACGAATCGTCGGGGCCTGTTGTCGCAATCTTTTCCATGGCACTGCTGAGCTCAGCGGGCTTGACCCCAATGAACTCACTGATGCTCATCGAAAGACGTTCTATTCGGAATACAACATCTACCGAATGACAATGATTTATTCCTTGATCACCTCGGTGGCCATCATCGCTGGGTTTGAGCGGCCCGTCTTTCTTGTCCTCGTGGCATCTGCATTGGCAGCTTTCGTTGCGCCGGTGATTTTCTTCTTGAACCTCTACTACTGCCTCATCGTAATCCCCAGAGAGGATAAGGCCTTCTATCCATCCAACTTTGCACGCTTGTTTGGGTGGTTCAGTTTGATCGTCTTCACCGTTCTAACATTGATTCTGATCTACTGGACGATCTGGGTGGAATATTTTGCTGCCTGAGGAGACTAGGGTTGAGGAATTGAGCGTACTGCCCCACCACCTGTAGCGCGGAAAAGATGAAGCCCTAGATTCTGGGCCGTGATTTCGGCTCGTCCCCCAGTGAAATCTGATTCGATTTGTATGCTTGAACCACATAAGATCTGAGTAATCGAAGTAGGGAGAACTACTATGGGTAAGGCCCTAGACGGCGTTCGAATCCTTGATATGACCCACGTGCAGTCAGGACCAACCTGCACCCAGATTTTAGCTTGGTTCGGAGCTGATGTAATCAAGGTAGAGCGGCCGGGATCAGGTGATATTACACGCAATCAATTACGTGATGTTGCTGATGCAGACAGCCTCTATTTCACGATGCTAAACGCCAATAAGCGGAGCATCACACTGAACCCAAAGACGGACGCAGGGAAGGAGATTTTCACCAGGTTGATCGAAGAATGCGATGTCATGGTGGAGAACTTTGGTCCAGGGGCTATCGACAGAATGGGATTTCCATGGGAGAAAATCCAAGAAATCAATCCGCGTCTGATCTATGCCTCAATCAAAGGATTCGGACCTGGACCCTACGACGATTGCAAGGTCTATGAGAACGTAGCGCAGTGCACAGGAGGAGCGGCATCCACGACCGGACAGATTGGGGGCGTTCCCACGGTTACGGGTGCTCAAATCGGGGATTCCGGTACGGGTCTGCACCTTGTAGCAGGTGTCTTAGCTGCCTTGTTTCAGCGTGAGGCGAGTGGGAAGGGTCAGCGTGTGACCTGTGCGATGCAGGACTCTGTGCTCAATCTTTGCCGTGTAAAGTTACGCGACCAACAGCGGCTGACACATGGCCCGCTCACGGAGTATCCACAATACCCTAACGGTGAGTTTGGTGATGCAGTTCCCCGCGCAGGGAACGCGTCTGGTGGTGGACAACCTGGTTGGATTGTGAAGTGCAAGGGCTGGGAGACTGATCCTGATGCTTACATCTATGTCATTGCTCAGGCTCAGGCCTTTTCTGGGCTAGCTGAAGCCATCGGTCGTGCCGATTGGCTTGATGATCCAGAATGGAACACGCCAAGAGCCCGCCTCCCCAAGCTCGATGAGATGTTCGAGGAGATTGAGAAGTGGACGATGACTAAGGACAAGATGGAAGCCATGGGGATACTGAACCCATTGAATGTCCCATGTGGTCCAATCTTGTCCATGGGGGAGCTGGCCCAGGAGGAATCCCTGCGACAAACTGGGACTGTGGTGGAAGTTGACCACCCGGAGAGGGGAAAATACCTGACGGTTGGAAATCCGATTAAGCTGTCTGACTCACCAGCTGAAGTTGAGCGGTCGCCCCTCTTAGGTGAGCATACGGAAGAGATCCTTACAGACGTCGTTGGCCTTGACCCAGAAGGCATAGCAAGGGCGCGTGAACAGGGCGCTATCTAACGGATTCCGCTTCAAAGAAAGTTGAGGAGGACTGTGTGAAACCCACATATAACGTGCTCATTCTGGGTGCTTCTTACGGCTCTTTGTTTAGTACTAAGCTCTTGTTGGCAGGGCATTCGGTCACGCTGGTTTGTACTCCGCCTACGGCTGAGCTGATCAACCGTGAGGGAACTCTAGTACGATTTCCGATCCGGGGGCGTGATACCCTCGTTGAAATTTACTCGGACACGCTTGCGGGTCAGCTGTCCGCTAGCATCCCTGAGGGAGTTGAGCCAACCGAATTCGACTTAGTTGTGCTAGGAATGCAGGAATCGCAATACAGCTCAGCGGGTGTTCGGGAAATGATGGCAAGGATTGCAGCTGCTCGTTTACCGAGCCTAGCAATTATGAATATGCCTCCATTGCCGTACCTCGCTCGAATCCCAGGACTGGCGACTGATCAACTTGAGGGTTGCTTTGTAGAGCCAAGTGTTTGGGATGGGTTCGAGCCGGGCCTTGTCTCATTAGCAAGTCCAGACCCTCAGGCTTTTCGTCCGCCGGAAGAGCCTAAGAATGTGCTTCAGGTTGGATTGCCCACGAATTTCAAGGCTGCGCATTTTGAAGATGAGGAACACACCCGGATACTGCGGGATCTTCAAGCTGACATAGAAGCAATCCTATATGATCCCGGAGACGGTGCCACAGAGATTCCGGTAAAGCTTAAGGTGCACGACTCTATCTTTGTGCCGTTAGCCAAATGGCCCATGTTGCTTGCAGGAAACTACCGGTGTATCCAACGCGATGGCCTGATCTCTATCAGGGAAGCGGTGCATGGGGACATCGAAATGGCTAAAGACGCATACGGTTGGGCAGCAGAGCTCTGCACAAATCTCGGAGCTGCGGAGACTGATCTGGTCCCGTTCGAAAAATACGCGAGAGCTGCGGAAGGACTTGCTAAACCGTCGTCCGCTGCGAGGGCCCTATTCAGTGGAGCAAAACATATCGAACGTGTCGACTGCTTGATTCAAAGAATAGCGAACCAACAAGGGCTTCAGTCCGATACTGTAGACAAGATTGTAGATCTTGTAGATGAACGTTTGGGTAAGAATCGGGCGGCAACGGCTTGATTGGCATGCCCAGAAGATCACTTCAACCATATTTTGAACGGAGATAGCATGACATCGAATGGACAGTCAATCGGACAGCTTCGCCACGAGCCGAGGGTGTTGCTTGGACCGGGACCGAGCAACGTCCATCCGCGCGTTTTTCAGGCGATGACTAGTCCAATACTTGGATATCTCGATCCTGACTTTCTCGCTATCATGGACGATAGCATGGAGTTACTGAGGCACCTTTTTCAGACGAAGAACGAGGTTGCGATCACGCTCCCAGGTACTGGGATGTCAGGAATGGAGGCGTCGATCTGTAATGTCGTTGAGCCCGGTGATGAGGTGATCGTCGGGATTCATGGCTTCTTTGGGCAAAGAATGGCCGAGATCGTTGAACGGCATGGGGGTACTGCGATCCGGGTGGAGGTGGATTTTGGTGATGTAGTTCAGGTTTCACAGATCGCGGATGCCTTGGACCAACATCCCGACGCCAAGATGGTTGGGGTGGTACACGGAGAAACATCTTCCGGTGTAGGACAGCCGCTGTCAGAGCTAGGAGACCTTGTCCGTAGTCGTGATAAACTCTTCCTAGTTGATACTGTCTGCTCCCTTGGGGGCAGTGACATTCGGGTAGACGAGTTCAACATCGACATCTGCTATAGCGGTGGCCAGAAATGTATCGGGGCCCCTGCGGGCATCTCATGCATCACCCTGAACGATCGAGCAATGTCGCTTATAGAGAGCCGGACCAAGTCTGTCGACACCTGGTACCTCGATCTGGCCCTCATCTGTAAGTACTGGTTTGGTGACAGAGCCTATCACCACACTGCACCGGGCCCGATGGTTTTCGCACTTCGTGAAGCACTCCGAATGATTCAGGAAGAAGGGTTGCAGGAACGTTTTGCTCGCCATCAAAGGTGTGGTGACCTGCTCAAGAAAGAATTGACAGGGATGGGTCTTGAATTGTTCGGGGATCCAGCACATCGACTACCGATGTTGACCTGCGTTCTTATCCCTGATGGAGTAGACGACGCTGTGGTAAGAAAACGGCTCCTAGACGAGTACCGGATCGAGATCGTAGGTGGGTTTGGTCCGCTCAAAGGGAAGGCATGGCGCATTGGTCTGATGGGGTACAGCTGCCAGGAGCGTCATGTCCATTATCTGATTGCGGCGCTTCGGGAGATTCTCGGTCGCTAGTCTTTATTAACCTCTATGGCAGGTATCGAACTATCAACTAAGCGTTGATAGTCGCAGAGATGTGATATGGCTTCGAAAAGAGGATCTAAGAGTTAGTATCCTGCTTATCCATCTTCATGTAAGATGCACGTGCAATATTCGTAAGTGAGTTGATATGGACCGGCGCACACTCCTAAAAACTGGCGGTATGGGCATCTTGGGTCTTGGCCTGGGAGGCTGTTTCCGGGGTTCAGCATCATCTTTGTCGCCTTACAAGCTACTTCCCCCACTCAACGTTGCCTGGAACCGGGTGATACACACCACTGTGGGTCTGCGACCCCACAGGCCATCGGGCTTTGTACTTAGAGCGGAGCAGTTCGGTGATAAGACCCTGATCCACAATTATGGACACGGTGGATCAGGTATGTCGCTATCCTGGGGCACAGGATCTATGGCTGCAGACCTTGCACTAGA
>DCAZ01000034.1:0-14805 GCA_002313925.1 Gemmatimonadales bacterium UBA1120 | reverse complement strand
ACCGCGAGACAGCTACAACGCCGGGGCTTCTCGGTGACAATTTATGCACTCTCAGTTCCTCCAGATACCACGTCAAACATGTCCTTAGCTGCATGGACTCCGACTTCGGGCCTAGTCGATCGAGAACGTCGAACGGCCGCATGGGATCTTCAGCTAAGGCAGGCAGCGAGGATTGCTTACAGGCAACTTCAGCTTCTTAGTGGACCGGAATACGGGATTTCATGGATTGATAGTTACGCTCTGAGTGACTCAGCTCCGAGGGAGCGTTCAACACAGGAAGATCAGGATCCATTGCTTCCCTCCGATTTGAGGCTCCCAACGGTGGCTCTGGGACCTGGGGAGCATCCCTTCCCGACGCGCTACGCAAGTCAACGTGTCACGTTGCGGATCGAGCCGTCCATTTATTTGGACGCCTTGGTGCGTGACGTCATGCGATTCGGTGGGCGCATTGTGATTAGGAAATTCGATACTCCTAGAGACCTTATGACGCTCGATGAGTCGATCATTATCAACTGCACAGGACTTGGGTCACATGACTTGTTCGGGGATACAGAGCTTGTACCCCTGAAAGGGCAATTAACGCTTCTGGTACCCCAGCCCGAGGTGAACTATGCGACGTTCGGTGGCCTTCAGGGGACTGGTGGGTTCATCCACATGCAGCCACGTAGTGATGGGATTGCCTTGGGAGGCACCTCGGAAGAAGGCAATTGGTCGCTTGAGCCAGACGAGAATGCTCGGCAACGCATTGTTGAAGCACATCGCGCCTTGTTCGCAGCGATGAGGGGTAGCCCGAGCTTAGGACCAGCGATATCGCTCTCGTAGCGTTGTGAAGTACTGAGGTCGACGACTTGACTCTTCAAATAAAGCAAGTGGATGGGTGGAGAGGGACCGCGCGCTTTATCGATGTATCCTGGAAGGTCCATGATCGGGACCACTCTGCCTGGGTCCCCCCTCTCCGTGCAGTAGTTCGCGGCGTCTTAGATCGGAAAAAGAACCCCTTTTATCAATCTGCGGAGAGAGGATTATTCATCGCAGAACGAGAAGGTCGTCCTGTGGGTCGGGTCGCGGCCATACGGAATGGTTGGCACAACGAATATCACGGAGATCGGGTTGGCTTCTTTGGGTTTTTTGAGTGTAGGGACGACCAGGAAGCAGCCGGTGCGCTCATGGAGAGAGCCGGACAGTGGTTGCGAGAAAGAGGTCTCGAGGCAGCGAGAGGCCCGGTAAATCCTTCCATGAACCATGAATGTGGACTTCTGGTAGATGGGTTTGATCGCGAAGCCGTGATCATGACACCGTGGACACCGCCGTACTATGAGCGCTTGCTTGAGAGTAGTGGCTATAGGGGCGCTAAAGACCTACTCGGCTACCGTCTCATCCAGGGATCGGAGTTCGGTTTCCCGGATCGCATGAAGAAGGTGGTTGAGCGGAAGCTTGCCCGGACGAAGTTGGTATTTCGCGAATGGGATTTTAGCCGGTTCGAACAGGAAGTCAGGACCTTCCATAAGTTGTACTGTGATGCTTGGGTAGATAATTGGGGCTTCGTGCCACCTTCTTGGCAGGAATTTTGGCACCTCGCCAAGGATCTTCGTTCGGTCTTGCACCCTCGGTTCGCGTGCATCGCTGAAGTCGATGGAGAAGCGGTCGGATTCGTTGTAGTTGCTCGAGATATCAATCGCGTGCTCCGCCGCATACCCTCAGGGCGCCTGTGGCCATGGAACATGGCTCGCCTTTTCTTAACCCTACCGAGGGTACTCAGTGGACGCATCATTCTGTTAGGGCTCAGGCGTGACTACCGGAACCGTGGATTTTTCTCATTACTGATGCATGAGGTAGCTCGCCGAGCCGTCGAACTAGGAGCTGAAGAAGCAGAAGCCTCATGGATCCTTGAGGAGAATGAGACACTAGTTTCACCGTTGAGGTCACTTGGACTTGTTCCACACAAACGATGGCGCATTTACGAGAAGCCACTGAGAGAGCGTTGAACGTGAACGGGCGACGGAGGTTTAGCTGAAGATTGCGCTGTTGGCTGAATACTACCTTCCAAGACTCGGGGGGGTTGAGCACCTGATCGATGATCTAGCTCGTACGCTTGCTGATCGCCGGCATGACGTTCGGATTTTGACCATGACGCCCGAGAGTACCTCAGAACAAGGGGCTCGCGTACCATCAGTGCCGACCTCGCAAGCTGAAAATTTCCGGGCTGTCAGGATTCCTTCTTTCAAGGTCCCGATGATGGGGGTACCGATATCTCCTCTGCTTCCGAAGCGCCTTCGAGAGGATCTCGTTGCGTGGTCACCTGATGTGGTACATGTGCATGCATCGATTGCTTCGGCGGGTGCTCTCGCCGGTGGCTGGGCCGCACACTCACTGGGCTTGCCACTCGTTGTGACATTCCATTCGACGTTGGGAGGACATGAATGGGTTTATAAGCTGTCCCACGCTCTAACAAAATGGGGATCTTGGCCACAGGTGGTAGCTGGCGTTAGCCCAACGGTCGCAGACGGAGTGTCTAGGGTTCTCGGTCGCCCGACAACAGTGTTGGCAAACGGTGTAGATATTGGATGGTGGAGTGAGGGAGGCTCTGTCTCGGTGCCCGCAAGAAACTGCATAGATCTGGTTACCGTCCAGCGTCTCAAGAACCGAAAAAGAGGCTCAGCTTTGCTTAAAGTTGTGGCCGCGGCTCAGAAGAATATTCCAGATGGGCATACGTTTAGGGTCACATTCGTGGGAGATGGCCCACGTCGATCTGCCCTTGAGAGGCAGGCATCTCGCTTGGGTGTGGAGGCAAAATTTCTGGGAGCGATACCCCGTAAAGATGTTCGGGAAGTATTACGTAATTCTGATGTATTTATCCTCTCCAGTACCCGGGAGGCTTTTGGACTCTCTGCTTTAGAGGCTCGTGCGGTTGGTCTGCCTGTTGTTGCGTTTAGGACTGGTAGCTTACCGGAGATCGTGCCAGATGGGTTAGCAGGGCTTCTGGTCGATACGGATCAGGGAATGATAGATGCTCTGACACAACTTGCTTGCGATCGTGGTCTACTTGTGAGGCTATGTGAGTGGAGTATTAGGAATCCCCCTCCATTTGATTGGCCGCTCGTTGTGGAGGAACATGAGCGTATCTACAGAGAAGCCTCAGGATCCCGAGGCTGACCACTAACGACTGAGCTGCTTTATCCTGTCGACCATTTGCTCTTTCCACATAGGATCCGAAGGGTACAGGTCTGGTGCTGCCAGACCTTCCTGATATGTAGTCCGCGCCAGGTCTAGTTTGTCCTGAAGACGGTAGGTGTCTCCCAGGTCTTTGTAGAAGAGTACAGTGCCCGGTTCATTCTCAAGTGCTCTGAGAATGTGTTCTTCAGCAGCTTCCCAAGAACTGGACTTCATTGGGTCCCCACCGCCCATGAAAGTTCGTGCGATGAAGCGTTCGAAGCCTGATAGGCTTCGAACTTCTTGATTGAGCTTGCCGAAGACACTGTTAGCTAATGCGTGGTTACCGTCAATTGCCAGAGCCTCTTGGGTCAAGGCCCACACCTCCTGTGCCAATCTGACCTGTTCTCGGGCCCCTCCGATGTCTTGGGCTAGCCGTCCCTTCGCTGCTGCCAACCATGCTATTGCATCTACATTATCAGGTCGCAAGGCCCGTGCTTCCGAAGCATGCTGGACAGCAATTCTAAGCCAACGACCTGTTCGTTCCCTGTCTTCTTCTATAACTCCAAGGATAAGAGCAGCGCGTGCGGCTCTCCAACGAGCTTCGTAGTCACTTGGAGCTATCTCCACTCGTGCTTCGAGGCGTCTAAACGAAGCAAGCGGCTCCATAGAGAAGAAGAGCGAATCTCCTGTGGCTAAGGCGGTTGGGGCTAGAGGTTTGACGGCTTGTACAGTGAGCGGGGCCTGAGCCAGAACCGTCAGAGAGTCGTTGGTTGGGCATAGAGCGAGAAACATCAATAAACTGAAGATTCTTATATGTATCATACTAGCTAGTGGTAGTGCTCCTGTTCACGATACTCACATCCTCAACTCTACTGGGAACTCATCCTACTTGATCTCAGGATTTATGGAACCCTGAATATCGTCGGTATTGAAAATACTAGTACCCACGTTGGATATCGATCAGATTAAGCAACTTTTCTCCGGCCATATAGCGCCTCAAATTCTCGCGGTAAAACACGTACTGATTGTCCCTGTAACGAGGAGAATAATCCGATACATGTGGGGTCATGATTACTCGCGGAAGATCCCATAGTTCGAAGTCATCTTGAGGCAGGTCATCAGTCCCGAAGCCAGCGATCTTTTCTGATTTGAGTGCCATCTTAAGATCTTCCCAGTTGACAACTCCAAGACGGGCTATACTGACAAAATACGCCGACTCTTTCATGGCCTCGAAAAATTTCATATCAAATAATCCAAGCGTAGCCGGTGTCGGCGGCACCGCGGCAAACACTATATCTGCTTGGTTTGCTAGATCAAACATCTCATCTGACAAGCCGACATAATCTACAAAATCCGGCCCAGAACGACTGGTATTTCGTGTTGCGATTACTCTCATACCCAAAGCATGTGCGAGTCTTCCCACTTCTGTACCGAGACTCCCCAATCCCACAACAAGCAAAGTCAGGTCCTGAAACTCCACATCAAGATTCTTATCTCGTACTACATCTGTAGTGGTTCTTCCCCATATATGTTGTCGCTGTCTTTCCGCATGAATATCCATGCCTCCGATCAGAGAAAGCATTATGGTGAAGGAATGCTGTGCGATAGCATGTTTTGTCATGTCACGGATGGAGCTGACAAGAATATTTCTCTCTCGAAGAATATTCTGCATTCTTTCAGCTTCTTCGCCGATCGTATTGAAACAGCGGTCAAGTCCTACACTGCCTGACTGAATCCATCTCACATCAGGACCGATGGCGTCCACAGTGCTAGGACCACAACCGAGACCTATGGTGGCTTGTGCATCAGCTAGCACGCCCCTTTCTATCGCATCTGAAAGATTCTTGACCGGAATGAACTCTACGTCAGGAGCCCTCTCTCTAAGAAATTCCAGTCGCTCAAAACGATTTTCCCAAGGTTCATTCCCTGGCATCTCTACCACGACCTTCTTAAGTGGCGCCCAGCCCGGAAGATCACGAACAGCTACATCAGATTCCCGCAGATTGAACTTCTGAACGAAGTCTTCTGGCGATAAGTCGGCATAGTTTTCTAGACGATAGTCGTCCAAGCCAGGTGTTGTCTGCTCCTCATTCGAGCAGGCAACCAAACATGTAACACCGGCAAGCGACAATACGCCTATCGCGGACCGAATACGGATCATGAATATCTTTGCGGTTGTCATGTTTTCTCCAAGCTGGTCACGCACTAAGAGTTTCCGTAATCGTGGGCCCAGCTTCAATCTTGTGTCAACACAACGGCTGATATCCTCGTTCATTCTAAGTTCCGGGCCTTTAGTGGTGTGAAACTGTGTTGAGCGCTCCAGGCATGATACCTTTCGCATCGATTTTTTTGAATTGCTCGCTAGCGCGGGCTCACTTTGTTTTCTCCTGCATGGCGAAGCGCCGGTATGAGCGCCTACTCCTATCTAGCAGAAGTACTCGTCGATAAGTACGACGTCGACAAGGATAAGATTCGGCCCGAGGCGACTCTAACTGACCTCGGCCTTGATTCGCTTATGGTGGTAGAATTCCTCTTTGACGTCGAAGATGAGTTCAACATTGAGGTTCCAGACGACCGAGCTGAATTCGAAACGCTCAACGAGGCTGCAACGCTGATCGATGAGCTTATCGAGGCTAAGGGCGACTGACACGGCCCGTGGCGCGGCGCGTTTTTATCACGGGACTCGGCTTAATTGCTCCCCACGGAGAAGATCCTGTATCGATATTTGATCGGATCTACCAAGGAGATTCGGCAGTACGGTTGGTCAGGTCTGGCACGGCGGACTTCGGTTCAGACCTTCCACTTGCAACCGTGGACTTCACACCAAAAGATCGAATCCCCAAGACCCAGCAACTCTTTATGGCGCGTGCCTCACAGATGGCGGTCGTAGCAGCAGAAGGGGCTTTACAGTCGTCTGGGTTATTTAGGGAGGGGCAGAGTGTGGAAAATGGGGAGATGGGGGTCTACATGGGGTGTGGACTTGGTGGTGCGGAGATTCTACAGGAGGGCTATCGAACGTATTTTGTGCGCCAGAGCCGAAGGGGAAGGCCCAGCACTGTACCGATGATCATGGCAAGTGGGCCGGCTTCACACATCTCTATGCGATTCGGACTCCATGGGCCAACGCATACCTACTCGATTGCCTGCGCGTCGTCGACAGTAGCTATTGGTGAGGCGTTTCGAGCGATTCGCGATGGCTATCTGGACACCGCTCTAAGTGGCGGAGCTGAAGCCATGCTCAATGATGGCTCGATTGCTGCATGGGAACGACTTGGTGTTCTTGCAAGCTCGCACATGGATGGCCCTGAGGCATCCAGTCGACCTTTTGACCTTGAACGGACTGGATTTGTGCTAGGTGAAGGAGCTGTCCTACTCGTCCTCGAAGCCGAATCAGCACTCCGGGAACGAGCTGTAGATCCAATCGCAGAAATCATCGGTTATGGTGTTTCAAGTGACGCGTTCAGTTTGACGGAACCACACGCTGCAGGTCAGGAAGCAGCAATGAGATCAGCGATCACTGACGCGGATATCGAACGCGAGGAAGTCCAGTACGTGAATGCTCATGCGACAGGAACTCCGTCTGGAGATCCGATTGAGATCGAAGCTATTAAGAATGTTTTTGAGGATCATGCTTCAAATCTTGCAGTTAGTTCTACTAAGTCCGTTCACGGCCACTTGGTTGGTGCTTCCGGGGCGCTTGAGACAGCGATTACTGCGATTGCACTTCAGAAGGGACGGATACCTCCGACGGCGAACCTCACACATCCAGATCCATACTGTGACCTCGACTGTGTACCGGGCTATGGGAGAGAGGCACCTGAGCTCACCGTTGCTGTCTCTAATTCATTCGCGTTTGGTGGCTCGAACGCTACGCTAGTTCTTAGGAAAGTCTGAGATTGACTCGCAGGCAAATCCATCTTGTAGTTGATGCGCCATGCTTTAGGCCGGTGGATTAATGCCGATTTTCTGCTACGAATCTATGCGGAGGGTCTTCGTATGAATCGGCCATGGGTACAACTGGCTGGGCGAGTTCAGTTGGCTTGGCTGATCACGATCTGTCTATTTTGGTCAATTTCACTGGCGCTTCACCCATTGGACCCCGGCTACACAGCGGGGGAACTCTTAGATCATTTGCAGGGGTGGATGGAGACGGGGAAGCTCTATCCTGCAATCGAAGGTGATGGAACACTTCGTGTTCTGAACTATCCCCCAATGGTGCTGGTCCTAGTTCGATTCTTAGCGTTGCTTGGGATACAGCCTCTCCTAGCTGGGCGTTTGGTGAATGGGCTGGGAGTGATCCTGGTCGTAGGAGTGATTGGGTGGTGGGTTCAGGCTAGAGGCAGAGATTGGACAGCATCGATCGGCAGCTTAGGACTCCTGGGTGCGAGTGTGCCTTTTGTATATGGAACTGGACAATTCCGCATTGAGATGTGGGCTGTACTCGGTACGGTGATGGGATGGGCATTGGTGGATCGAGGGAGAACCGGGCGCGCAGTGTTTTGGGCAGGTGTTCTGCTTGCTATGAGTTGCTTCGCGAAACAAACCCAAGTTGTTCCTTCACTAGTTGCCCTTGTCTGGGTTTGGAAGTATCGACCCACCGAACTCCGTTCAATCCTATTCGGGTATCTGGGTGCAGGTATCGCAGGGGTTACTGCCATCACTCTCGTGTGGGGCTTTGAACCGTGGCGACATATGCTGATATACACCACTGGCACCTATTCGATTATGAATCTGGGTTGGCAGTTTCTCAGCCATGTGGCTCCCTGGACACCCCTCCTTTCAGTAGCAGCTTATAGCGTTCTTCGAGGTCGTCCGGAAGCTCGTAGTGATCCAGTCTGGTGGTACTGGTGTAGCGCCCTAGTATGGTCATTTTCTGCGGTTCGGTCAGGGTCGTCTTCCGCATATTTTCTTGATTTACACATGGCGACAGTGATGCTCGTGGGTCCCGTGCTGTTTAGCGCAGGAGGTGTGCTTGCTGGCACAGACCAAGCGTCCCTTCAAATCCCTAAGACCAGACGTCATCGATTACTTCCTTGGATTCTAGCGTTTCAAGTGATCGGAGCTGATATCGCTGTCGGCACTGTCGCATGGATCAATCTTTCCCGGATTTCAGATATTACAGAAGATCTAGCTTCGATATGCTCCGAATTTCCGAGGTCAGGGCCTGTACTTACAGAGGAGGCCAGTATCGCTCAGGCCTGTGGACACTCTGCGCTGATTCACCCTTTCATTATGACCTCTCTATCGCAGAGGGGACTTTGGGATGCAAGCGATTTTGAAACCGCAGTCGCTTCAGGGGAAATTAGCACAGCAGTAATTGGCTTCGATCCGAGGCAACCCGTCACTGGTGCGCACTTGGATAGATGGACACTGCCAGTGCTACGTGCATTCAGGCTAGCACCTAAACAGACTGCATATCCAGGCGGGGTCTGGGCAGTATCATGGTAAAGACTTATTAGGTCGTCCCACTAACCTGCATTAAGGTTCGGATTTACTACGACTAATATTCAGTGGCCTTACGGAAGAGATGACCCAACCAATACCCGCGAGGGGGATTAGGTAAGCGGCATGCTGAACAATTGCTAATGCCACGGCGGTGTCACTGCTGATGCCGAGACTTGTATAAACAAGGAACGCCGCACCCTCAAAGACTCCGAGGTTAGCCGGTGTCACCGATACTACTGTTGAGAGATTCACAGCGACCAGGACGGCGAGGATTCCCCACCAGGGGGTAACTACTCCGAACGCTAGGAGTATGCAAGTGATCGCAAGGGCCGCCACCAGTTTTTGTAGCAGGCCTAGCACGACTGTTAGAGAGAGTTTCTTCGGTCGTCGGAGTGCTTCAAGGTTGGCAGCAACAAGGTTTAGTTTTGTGAGAATCCACCCCAAGAACCCTGTAGTTCGTTCCGATATTGATTCGAGGGCAGATCTTCGGTGAGCGATAACGGTTAAGACGAAAAAAAGAGTGGGGACTCCTATGAGAATCGTGGCACTGACAGCTTTGTATTCAAGTCCAATGGGGACTACCACGATCGCGAGAAGGACAATTGCCATTTTCACCAATCCCTCAACCAATTGATCAAGAAGCAGGACCGATAATCCGACCGAGTGACCCACTCCTTCTTGTCTGGCCAGGAGATGAACTCCGACGGCTGCACCCCCCCCGGCCGGACCACTGTTCGCGACCGTGCTCATTATCGCCATAATCTTGAACATCTTCGATCTGGCTACTGACACTCCCTCTGGTAGAAAAAGTAGCCACTGAGCTGTAGCGAATACTAGAATCATTGCGTTAAGCAGGACTGCTAGAATCAGGGGGAGGGGCTTCGCTTTGGCGACTGCTGCGATCGCAAGGGTCCAGTCGACACGTCCGATTGTCGCCACGATGAGTGCGGTGAGTAGAAGCCAACTTACGATGTAGGAAACTCGCGTCTTCAGCAGAGAGCCTCCCAAGGCCCTATAGCCAGATCGAGTGAATGACGTGTGTTATCACTATACCGCCCCTGGTAGGCTATCAGAACGTCTTATGTAGGTGAGTGTGATCCCGCCGACCACCAACCCGACTACTGCTCCGGCGAGCATATCAATCGCGTAGTGGAATCCACCGTACACAGCTCCGACCCCAACGCCAACTGAGATGAGCGTTACAAGTATTCCAATTGGAGGTTGATAACGAAGCTGTACCATAGCCTGGCATACTGTCATTGCCATGTGTGAGCTAGGAAACGCAGCCCCACGGGAGGAGCCATTCTCCAAAATAGAGAGAGTCAATGCTCGAATCGGACCCTCTGGTATTGATTCAGGAGGGCCAAAATACCGAGGACCTTGGACTGGGAAATAGACAAAGAACACGAAACAGACGCTGGCGGTTGCGATCAGTGTCACTACGGTTGCTTGGAATGCCTCACGTCTCCCGGAGACAAAGAGTAGAAGTGGGGGAATGTAAATAGTTGGGTAATAAGAGAAGTAAGCCAGGTGGAGGGACTCGCTGAGTAGAGGATATGGGTATCGGCCCGCCAATTCGGTTGCTGGTGATCCAAACAGAAACGCCTCCCATGATAGAACGAGACTATCGTGATAGCCCACACCGAACGACTGGTTAAGGAGTGCGATTTCTGCGTAGAAGAGCGGTATCAGAATTAATGCGGCCCAACTCGATAGCCAGCCAAGATCTTCAGGGACGCGCGCCTGTCGGAGGCACAGGACACAGGCACTCAAATGCAGGCCAGCAAGAACAATATGTCCTGTTGTCCACGGCCCCGGTAGCAATGTCGGGGCCGTTGCTAGCAAGTAGAGTCCGGCGAGACCCAATGGACGGTGAAGCATATCAGGCATAAAGGAGTTGTAACCCTAGGTCAGCGCTTGACACTTCTTCTGGGAATTAGTGGAGCTAATATATCCGGCCCACTGCACATCTCCCACTATCTCTGGATTAGAGCCGCGAGTTCATCTTGCTTGAGTTGATAAAGGGGACCTTCCCGACCAGAGCGCAGGGCGCAACCCCGCTTCCTCGGATGAAGAGATCAAAGAAAACGCTCGCGGGACAGTGCTTTAATACCTATTATTTCCCTGAATGCGCGCTGAATATGCGCGGGTAACTGTCCCTCGCGATGGAGCAGTTCGATGGGCGAAGCAGAATCGGTAGGTCTCTTGGAGACAAAATATTCCAGACGAAAGTTCATCAAAAGTGTTATAGCCGTAGGCGCTACAGCATCTTCGGCAGGTTACTTCATAGGGGGTTCCGGCCTCTTGGGGGCGCAGGCTCCCGGGACTGCGGAGCGTCTCATAACGCTCACCATCAATGGTCAGCAGCGGCGGGTGGACGTACTACCGAACGAAACACTCGCGATGACACTCCGGTACCGACTTAATCTAACGGGCACCAAGCTTGGCTGTGATCGTGCGGAATGCGGAGCCTGTACGGTGTTAGTTGATGGGGTTAACCAGTACGGGTGCTCAATGCTGACGAATCAAGTGCGAGGCAGTTCTATTACGACGATTGAGGGGCTCGAGAATCCAGATACAGGAGAGCTCAGCCTTGTACAGCAGGCGGTCATCGACGAAGGTGGCTTCCAGTGTGCGTTTTGTGCACCGGGCTTCATCATGAGTATGACCGCTATGGTGAATGAGAATCCGAATCCCACCCGGGCAGAGGCGGCACATGCGCTTTCTGGCAACCTTTGCCGATGTGGTGACTATGACAAAATCCTCAACTGTGCGATGCGAGCCGCTGAGCTCGCACGCAGCGTGTAGGGGGGTCTTATGGCTGAGAAAATAATTGGAACCGATATCGTACCACAGGATCTCGTTGCAAAGATCACAGGTCGTGCGAAATATGCTGAAGATTTCAGAGCAGATGGTATGGTGTTCGCCAAGTTGCTATTGAGCCCCATGCCACATGCCCGGGTACGTGGAGTTGATGCAACAAAGGCGCTTGCTATGCCCGGTGTCATAGACATCCTTCGTGCCGATGAAGTCCGCCAGATAGAGGGTCGCCCAGGAGAGGCTAGCCTGACCGATGAGCCCCTGTATGAGGGCCAACCGATTCTCGCGGTGGCAGCCGAAACTGAGGAACAGGCTGCAGCAGCGATTGAGGCGATCGAGGTAGATTTCGAGCCGTTGCCTTTCGTGCTCGATCCGCTAGACAGCCTTAGGCCTAACGGACCGAACGCCTACACTGGCGGCAACCGCTTCGGGGGCGGAGAGTTCAGCGAACTTAAGTGGACTGACGCCGATTTTGAGGAAATAGAGGCTGGCCGTATGCCAAACGGTGAGGCCACTGTTGAGTGGACGAAAGGAGATATTGATACGGCATTCTCCGAATCGGACTTGGTCTTAGAGGAATCAATCGTACACCAATCTCTGACCCACCATCCGATGGAGCCCCGTTCCGCCATGATGTACTGGGAGAACGGCAAACTCCACGCATTCGTGTCCACGCAGAGTGCCCAGCGCACGAAGTATGCGATCGCTGGTACGCTGAACATAGATCCTGAAGATGTGATTCTGGTAGCCGAGTATTGCGGTGGTGGTTTCGGCTCCAAGATCAGTGGAAATACACACATGGAAGTGCCCGCCGTCTTCTCACGTAAGATTGGCCGGCCTGTCATGCTGCGTATTACCCGTTACGAGGAAAACTATATCGGTAGGGCACGTCCGGGTTTCCAATCGTGGCTGAAGATGGGTTTTCTGGAAGATGGTACCTGTAACGCGATCGACCTATACATCGTTCAGGAGAGTGGCCCGTTCGGGGCTGGTGACTTTAATACCGCGGGTATGATCGCGGATCTCGTATACACCCCCCAGAACATGCGCTTCAGGGGTATCCCGATGTACACGAATACTCCCCCGAAGGCTGCACAACGGGGACCGGGTGGCGCTCAAATAGTCATCATGATGGAGCCCATTCTTGAGAAGGCAGCCAGACAGTTGGGGCTCGACCGTCTAGAGGTTCATCTGAAGAATGCGCCAGATGCTGACGTCGGGTTCGGACCACGTAATTCCACACTTACGAGTGTGTATGCTAAGGAAGCCTTAGAGAAGGGTGCAGAGATCTTTGATTGGGCGGGCAAGCAGGAGCTGTCCGGTAGACGGGAAGGCTCGAAAGTGACAGGAATCGGCATCGGGCTTTCGCCCTATACGGCTGGTTCCCGTGGGTATGATGGCCTCATGGTCATTCGTCCGGACGGAAAACTTCATATCCATCAAGGTCTCGGGAACCTCGGTACGCACTCCATTATGGATACCGCGCGCCCGGCAGCTGAGATACTCAATCTCAACTGGGACCAAGTAGAACTCGTTTGGGGCGACTCAAGCCGAGGTATGCCTCGTAGCTCAGTTCAGGCAGGGAGCCAGACAACACATGCGCACTCCCGGGCAAACCATGCAGCGGGAATGGACGCGCGCGCCAAGGTTCTAGAAGTAGCGGCGCAAACGCTTGGTGGCTCGTCCAGCGACTATGATATGGACAGCGGACGAGTGTTCCGTCGCGCAGGGGGAGCGAGCATGACCTTTGCTCAGGTTGCGGAACGCGCGATCGAGCTTGGTGGCAAGTATGATGGTCACGAGCTTCCCGACAATATCCATGCTACGACTGTTCCGGCAGCGAATATGCTGGCTGGGCAGGGGTTGATGGGAGTAGCTAGAGATAACTACGGTGGCAGTGGAGGAGTCTACTCTTGGGTGGCTGGTTTTGCGCTGGTCGAACTTGATGAAGAGACTGGTATGGTGGATATCAAGGAATATGTCGCGGTGACTGACTGCGGAACGGTACTCCACCCACGTAGCTTGGGTGCTCAGGTCCTTGGAGGAAGTGTTCAAGGCATGGGACAGGCGATGACCCAGCGTTGGGTTTTCGACCCCAAGTGGGGTGTTCCTTTTGCAAATAGGCTCTACACGGCGAGACCTCCGGGCATTCTCGATGTGCCGTTAGACATGAAAGTGGATGCGGTAGGCATTGCTGATCCACAGACACCCGTTGGTGCTAAGGGTATCGGTGAACCGCCTGTTGGTGCGGGTGGAGCAGCAGTTACATCGGCAGTTGCCGACGCGATGGGTGGTCATTGCCTATGCCGTACACCGCTGACGCCTGACATCATTCTTATGGAGCTCGAAGGGCTAAAGCAACCGTTCCACCTCGAACAGCACATCGGCTAGGGAGAGAGAGAAATGGCGATCATTAGAGACATGATTCCGGCCTTTGAACTCTTCCAGCCGACGACGGTGGAAGATGCCTTAGCCTTAATGGCTGAGCACGGTGAGGGAGGCTGGGTACTTGCAGGCGGGCTCGATTCGTACGACTGGTTCAAGGACCGCATAAAGCGGCCTGAGGCGGTGATTGACCTCGGCGGTATCGATGAGCTCAAAGGTATCAGCGACGGTCAAGATGGATTAGAAATCGGTGCGATGACCACGCTTACCGAAATCGTTCGGCATGAGCGGGTTCGCTCAGACTACATACTCTTGGCTGATGCTGCCGAGCATGTAGCGACTCCTCAGATCCGCAATCAGGGCACGCTAGGTGGGAACATTAGCCAGGATACCCGTTGCTGGTACTATCGTAGCGGCTGGGCATGTTACCGCGCGGGAGGTAACACCTGCTATGCGGCCGCTCCTCAGGCTATGAACCGTGAGCACGCGATTATGGGAACCAGCCGATGTGTGGCGGTGAACCCATCCGATACTGCTCCTGCGTTGGTCGCACTCGATGCAAAGATGACCGTGCGCGGTCGACGGAGTTCTAATGTCTACGATGCTGAAGACTTCTTTATTGGTCCGGCCACTGATATCACACGAATGACAGTTCTCGAACCAGGTGATTTACTTACTCAGATCGATATTCCGGGCGAATGGGCAAATGCGCACTTCTATTACGAGAAGGTTCGTGACCGAGGATCGTGGGATTTCCAACTGGTTAGTGTAGCAGCGGCCTTTAAGACTTCTGGCAATACGATTGATGAAGCTCGTATCGTTGTGAATGGAGTGGCGCCGTTCCCGGTCAGGCTTGATGCTGTCGAGCGGCTAGTGACAGGCGTTACAGCTGACGAAGCGTTAGCGACTGAGGCTGGTGAACTTGCGATCCAGGGCTCTCGCCCACTGAAGTATAATGAGTATAAAGAGCCAATGACGAGTAATCTCGTGCGCCGTGCGGTC
>DCAZ01000066.1 GCA_002313925.1 Gemmatimonadales bacterium UBA1120 | reverse complement strand
TTTTGTTCGCTCGCTGAGGATGTAGTAATTTTCACCAGACTCATCTGATTCAGTATAGATTTCTAGAAAACCGATCTCTTCATCGTCTTCATCGAAATATTCGATGCGCATCAATTCGACGAGGGAGTCCACCGATACTTCCTTTCCAAAGCCTTCGATTGAGACTTGACCAACCCGTTGCATGAAATTCGCAAAGGTTAGGTCAGGCCGCCCGGAGGAACCCGGCGGATACCAGATTGCAGGATCGCCAATTTCTGACGGTTGACGCACCATTACACGCTCTCGGCCATCAACTTCTATCCGGACTCGAAGAACGTCAGATACGAGAAAATAGTGGACCTGGCGTTCACGAAGAGCCGGTGATCCTAGCATTAAAGGTCTGATTACGTCCGCAGGAATAACGTACAGACTGCCTTCAGGAGAATCCCACGCGTAGCGGTCCTCAGATCCGACGGGTCTCTTTCCGAGATACAGGTCCTCGGCACCATCACTGAACTCAATAGACACAGTAGCTTCGGGCTCATGGAGTCCAAATTCATCTGCACGATCTCTCCCAATACCACCTAGGTCGCGTAGGACCCGGAATTCTGCGAAGTCCTCAATCAGCTTGCCACCTGGTAGTCCTAGTGGAAAGACGAGCGTATCTAGGTCGGGATCGCCAACTCCATCTTGGTAGTTAACCTCAGATCCGGCCCAAAAAGACTGGTCGTTCTCTGAGCGACGGCTGAGTACTAAATCCATATCTGACGATCGATAGGTGACGGAAAGCACAGCGCTTGTATCCCGCTCCCATACGAGGATTCTCTCAAGTTCGATTTCGGTGGGTGCTTCTCTATTCCATGTTTGGAAAGCCAGAAGTAGAGCGATAGCTAGTAGGCCTCCATGAATCTTGGTTCCGATCACGTCGCCAGACTCCTGATCCTATGTCTTCTACGTGAACCCAGAGTCACCAGTCCAACCAGAAGGACGAGCGTGGGCATCCCAATGATCAAGGCGTAGAACCAAGCAACGTCTTGCGACCGTGTGTGTATGATCGGTACGTCCTCTTCCGAAACCATCTCACCTGAGAATGCCTCCTCACGGCCTAGCCAACGAATTCCGTCTGCTGCCACCGTGACATTTGATACCAGGCTGCCGAGAACTCCATCCGTAAACATTTCGGCATCAGAAAAAACCAACGCACGAAGGTTGTTGCGCTCGCCCGCTGCAACCCCCTCGATAGCCACCGCAAGTTCGTGGCTACGCCTCGACTCTGTCGTTTCATCGAATTGAAAGTCACCGTTCAAATCAGCGAATGTAGAGGGCAACGAGTGCATGATGAAGCTTCTGCGGACCCCTTCGATTTCCTCTATGGAAGTGAGATGTCCTGACCCCATAAGGAGTATTCCTGATCCTGCACCTGCACGACTTGCAGTGGTTACCGCGGCATGTGAGGAGAAGCGGTCTGTCACGATGAGCTGACGATCAGAGAGCCCGCCTCGCTGCCTCAGGTGATTCTGATCATCGACGAGCATGGTTGACTGATATTCAATACCCAGCTGGTCACGCAGTCCCGCCAGAGTGAAATCAGAGCTCGGCTCAAGAGCAAATAAAACTGATCCTCCACGTTCGAGATATTCAGCAAGTGCGAGCACTTCCTCATCCAGGAACGGGCGTTGAGGTCCGATCACCAACACCATAGCCGCGTCATCAGGTACACGATTCCCTAAGCCACGCTGCAACGTCAGCGCTCTCACTTCATAATTCAGGAATCCCAGCAAGTCTCGGAATGCAGTAAGGGAATCCTGAACCTCAGAACCGAGAGCACCCCCGAGCACGTTATCAACATCAGGATTGTTTAATTCTCCATGCCCTGCGGTCATGTAAGCAACCATCTTCGGACGCGTCAGCTGGAGAAGTGCCGCATGAGTTTCACTATCAAAAACACGCAGTGTGCTGCGCGCGCGCGTGAGTTCAGAAGAGAGCCCGAGTCTTCCGAACCGATCCCCTTGAATCAAGATGATGGTTCCATCGCTCTGAATATTGTACTCCTCTGCCACCTGTGGCTCAGCGAGCCTGTCGATTTCGGCAATCTCCAGATTATCCGTGGCATTACCAAGAGCCTGAAAATAGCTCAGTGCCTCATCTTTAACTGGATCAACTGTCGGGAAAAACAAAAGAACTCGGAGTGGTTCCTCCATGTTCCGAACGATTTCCTCAACAGCTGTTCCAGGTGTGGAGGTCTTGAAATAGCTGGCGTCCAAAACGTGGTCCTGCACCGCAGTGACATAGCCCAGGAGCATTAGCATGGCGCCGGCGAGTGCCACACTCAGCGCACTGATGGCTGTCTCAGTGATCCTCAGTGACCCGGCATAACCTGCCTCGGTTGCTTTTCGACCACTCGATCGAATAGCCCATTGAGCAGCAAGCAAAGGCAATAATGAAACTGCCAAAACAATCGACGAGACGGAGAGTAGTCCTCTTCGGAACCGCAACTCAGACCTACCATCTTGAAAGTCCAAGTTCAGCCAACGAACGGCGTCCTCGGTACCAATCAAGAGTCCGACTAGCGAAAGCGCGCAAAGGACGTGTAGAAG
>DCAZ01000083.1:1908-3369 GCA_002313925.1 Gemmatimonadales bacterium UBA1120 | reverse complement strand
GAGTGGGGCGGGGCAGAATCAGGCATGAAAAGGGATGTAATTGGTTACGTGCTAGGCGGCGAGTCCATGAAAAAAGTTGTCTCAGTGTTCTCCATTCTCGCGGCCAGCATTTTGATCTCTAATTGCTCTGCTCCTGTTAACGCAGTATGCGAGGGCACAGAGTGCCCTGGTCAAGGACCTCCTGTTGTCATTACGGATTTTCCTGTTGTCATTACGGATTTTGATAATTCAGGCGGTCCCTTCGTGTGCAGTAGTGAAACCTGTACTTGGGCATCTGATGCGTTCTCTATTGCGGGAATATCTGAAGCTGTGCTTTCTGCAGACCTCGCTGTCATAGGGATCGATCTTTTTGAAGATTCTGACTATTTGACAATTTCTTACCTAATAGACAACGGTTCGTGGATACCGCTTATCGAGCTTGACGATGATTTTCGAAGAACAACATTCACCACGTCATTGCCAGCCAGTGGACAGTTGCTGCAGCTTAAGATCGACTCCCACACAAGTCATGACAGTGAAACATATTTGGTTCACAAGTTGAGCGTGGAAGCAGCAGAGAGTAGCACTTTCCCAAGTTTGCCTCTAGACAATTCTATTGATCCAACATGTGGGATGCAGACTTCAGCAGGGACACTCATCATTGACGGTGGCTCTCTTGAGCGGGTACCCAGTCATCCCACGATCATAGCTATGATCGACCATATGGGGGGGCTCGATCAGCCTCTTGTCGTGAGTTTTCAAGGACAACGCGAGATAACTTCCGCTGAATATGAGGAATACTATGACGCATGGGATGTAACGGTCGGATTCGAGACGGTTTCGACCATGACCTCCGATATCCATAATATGGTTGAATCGAACACAGAGACCTTTGTGCAAGATTTAAAGCAAGCGAGAGGTCTGTTTATGCGAGGAGGTCGACAATGGAGAATTGTTGATACCTTTGGAAATGCGGATGTATCAACATTGACCTTGGATGAAATGTGGAACTTGCTTGAGCGAGGAGGGGTGATCGGGGGCACCTCAGCTGGGGCGACTGTTCAGGGCGATTTCATGCCAAGGGGAGATACGAGCGGAAGCGGCACTATGGTCTCGGAGGAACCCCTACATCAACGAGGATTTGCCTTTCTGCCTACGGTTGCCTTTGATGTCCATGTCACTGCGAGGGGTCGGATCACTGACTTAAAAGAAGTGTTGGAATATGCGAACTATAATGGCCGGAACTTGCTTGGCATTGGGATTGATGAGGATACTGGCATTGTTGTTCAAGGCAAAGTGTTGGAAGTCATTGGTTCAGGGGTGGTGTACATTCACACCTGGAATGAATCTGTCGAAGGTGGATACATTCTTATCCTCAGAGCAGGGGATAAATACAATCTCTGTACGCGACAATAATGCGTGGCGGGCGCCGCCGCTCCAACCAAATCGGTCTTAAAAGACTCCGCACACATCGCCGCCACT
>DCAZ01000083.1:0-1578 GCA_002313925.1 Gemmatimonadales bacterium UBA1120 | reverse complement strand
AACGCCGTTTCCTGAAAAAAAAATTGGTGGGGCGGCTCAGTCCGGTGTGCTGCCCCCGACTAAGTTGCGGTCCTGCGGGGTGAGGGGGCATTTTTCTGGTATGAAGAAACCCCTGCTATTCGCTCTCGCCCTGATAGCAGTTGGGTGTGATACACCGCTAGATCCTGGTCTGATCGAAACGGCCGAAGAGCTTATTGATATGACGCAGCCCCCGAATGCTGAATTGGGGAAAGTCACGTTCCAGGAAGAGTGTGCGAGCTGCCACGCTGCGGGAGACGGGTTCGATCTGGCGGCTTTCTCATTTCCGGACACCACGATCATCCGGCGGGCGCTCGGCCACGTAGATATGTCGACATCGCTCGACATCGTGGCGCATATCCGGCGTCTGCGTCTCTGGGTGCCTGAGACCAGAGGGGTGGAGTCGAGTCCCTTCCAGCCCGGCGGCCTACAGCTGGGCACGGACTACGAGTTCGCCATCAACACCTTCGGAGCGGACCAGTGGCCGGCCGATCTCACGTCGGAGGACCTCCGGCGCATCGACATGTGGAGGACAGAGGTGGCGGTGAAATTCCCGGTCTGGTCCATCGAGGAGAACAACCTCGACTGGATGCCGGACGTGCCGGTGCCGGAACACCTCCTCAGCTATCGGAACGGACGCGCGCGTAACGCCCTGGACAAGTTCTACCGTGGGCGGTCTGTAGTGCTGCTGAGGCGCGCCGTGGACGCTCTCAGCGACGGGGACAAGGATCGGAACAACCCGGACTCGCCCTGCATTATGGATCCGATCTCGCAGCTACGGGCTGAAGAATGCTTCGAGGCACGCCGGTGGGCGGCCTCACTCGGTGCGCAGTTCATGCTCCGCTATGGGCTCGACGCTCCGGTGCACCATGACGTCCACGACGTGTGGTGGGATGTGGGCAATGTGGCGCGGAGGACGGTGACCAGTAGTGCCGTACGCGGCGACATCGACAACGGGCTCGACAACTGGGTGTCCTGGATGTGGATGGGTTGGGCGTTTGAGCCGAATGCTCACGCCAGTGTCTACCTTTCGCTCGGACTGAAGCGAAAGGAGATGCTGCGGCACGCGACCTTCCACATCCTAAAGTCACAGGTCGAGCGTGGCCGGAACTCCTCTACTCCGTACCGTGATCTGAGGAATGTGCCCCGATTCTCGCCTGACACCTGGCTGATGAATGCGATGGAGTTCGGTTACCACCACCTTCTCGAGCGGCTGGAGGATGGGGAACGCCCAACCGGTGATGGACTCGCCCGGGCGATCTCTGAGACTGAACGCGCATACCGCGATGCGGTGAACCGTCTCACCGCCAACCAGGCTAAGGTCCTCGTGGTCCTCAGAGACCAGGTCCTGGAGTACCTGTACCTCAGATAGCGAAGTAGACCGGCAGCTGGTATCGCAAAGTGCGAGGTATATATCTCGTTCGGTAGCTGGCGTGGAGCCTCGTCCGAAGACCTCTTCTTCAAAAAAGTTAGGGTGCCTGATGGGAATGCTTAGTGACTTTATCTGTCCAGATTGCGGATACCGTTCTAGCGAAGTGATAGAAATGGTCCAAGCTCATG
>DCAZ01000036.1:10924-16779 GCA_002313925.1 Gemmatimonadales bacterium UBA1120 | reverse complement strand
CCTCTTCCTCAGCTGGCTCTTCGGCAGCCTTAGCAGCTGCAACTTTTTGAGCAGCCTGCTCTTCTGCAGCTCGTCGGGCAGCTAAGGCCTCTGCCCGCTTTTCCTTTTGCTCTTCCGGATCGGCTTCACCCAAGGCTACAAGGGAATCTCCACCTTTCCTCGCCTTAGCTATCAGTGACTTCATAGTCCCCGACGGCTGAGCCCCCTCACTGAGCCAATGGTCAACACGCTCAAGATTCAGCACGAGACGTGCAGGGTTGGAAAGCGGCTTGTAGTAGCCGATCGATTCTATGAACCGTCCATCGCGTGGCGAGTCATTATCTGCCACTACGATGCGATAGTGGGCCTTCTTCTTACGGCCCATCCTTCTAAGTCGAATCTTTGCGGGCATCTTCTTGGGTGTTATAGGGTGCGCCAACCGTCCCGCGTTCGCGAGTACGGTCTCGGAGATGTTAAGCCCCGAACAGAGCGGAGGCCAAGGATAAAAGAGTAGTGGTTGGCTGTACAGCGATAATCAATAAACATGTGCCTAACCTGCTCACTTTCTAGCAGCCCTTGAAGAGGCATCATACTGCTCTGAACCTTTTCTAGAATAGTCATTTCCGACTTCATCCGCTCAATAAATTTCTTTATCCCCGTGAACTGCAGAACCTAAAATCAGGTGGGTCAAGCCACTTCAATGATTTGGCTGCGCTTGCTCCCAACGGAGATCCAGTGGACCGGTGCGTTCGCCAGCTCTGCGACCCGGTCCAAGTATGCCCGAGCATTAGCGGGAAGGTTCTCGAGCTTACGCACCTCACACGTTGACTGTTCCCAGCCTGGCAAGGTCTGGTAGACTGGCTCAACACCGGAAAGAGACCAGGTATCAGCAGGGAAATCATCTGTCACGGTCCCATCTGGCATGCGATATCCTGTCGCTACCTGAAGTTCCGGTATGGTGTCGAGCACATCCAACTTCGTTACTGCGAGGCCAGTAAGTCCGTTGACCTGCGCGGCGAAACGTGCGAGCACGGAATCGAACCAACCGCATCGCCTGGGCCTCCCCGTAGTAGCTCCAAATTCGCCGCCAAGTGCCCGGATATGTTCATCCATTTTCGGATCACATGCGGTTGGGAATGGCCCCTCGCCCACACGAGTAGTATACGCCTTCACCACCCCAACCACTGTATCAATCGAAGTGGGGCCTATTCCAGTACCGGTCGCTGCTGCTGCTGCCGTCGTATTAGATGAGGTAACAAATGGATACGTTCCATGGTCGAGATCCAAGGCCGTACCCTGCGCACCCTCGAGAAGCACCCTTCTACCATCTAAGAGCGCGCGGGAGATGTCCCTCCCAACATCCGTTCCGAGCGCCAAGAGTCGGTCTCCTAACGCCAAGGCTTCTGCCATCTCCATATCAAGCTGTTCAGTAACCACTGCCCCTAGCTGCTCTACCCGCCGACAAATGCGGTCTTGGGCTATGTGGACTCTCTCTTGAAGCTTTTCCGTATTTCCTAGGTCAGCAACCCGAACCCCCCTGCGGCCGGCTTTGTCCTCATAAGCTGGACCAATTCCCCTCCCCGTTGTCCCAATTTTCTGAGCAGCGGAATCTTCTGCTGCATTATCTAACAGTCGATGATATGGGAAAAGTAATTGAGCCCGATTACTGACACCTACACGACCGCGAAGGTCAACACCTCGCGCTATAAGAGCGTCGTATTCCTCAAAGAACTGTCGAATGTCGAGTACCACACCGTTCCCGAGGAGGCATTTCTTCCCCTCGTGCAGGATACCAGAAGGAATCTGATGAAGCACAAACTCATCCTCCCCAACATGCACTGTGTGCCCTGCGTTCGCGCCTCCCTGGTACCGTGCCACGATGTCCACGCCTTCCGCGAGAACATCCACAATCTTCCCTTTGCCTTCATCACCCCACTGGCAACCGACTATTACCGTGCAAGACCCTTGAGCAGCCATGCTTCCTCAACGATGGAATCGAGAGTTTTTGGGACACAAAGCTATGAAAAAACGGGCTCGCCCCATGTGGGGTAAGCCCGTTGGCTAGTGCGTCCTTTGGGAAAAGCTAGGGGCGACTCTAGGGGGTGTCAACGCACCTAGATCCTGCACCGTAAAGGGTAGTTGAGCTCAGTTCAAACTCCGACACATTCCAACAAATCTGCAGTCTCTAGAATCCCCTTAACTTCTTCAATTCTCAGCTCAGAAACCGGTGTCAGTGGGGGCCTTGGACCTCCACCGGAGAAACCCAATAAGTCTAGAGCTGCTTTGATACCAGGAACGCCCATACCTGCTACGATACTTTGGTTTACGGATGCTATCTGCTCTTGAAGCCGTTCCGCCTCTTCAAGTCGCCCTTCCCGAAATGCTACTGAGATATTAGCTGCCTGATCAGCCGCCATCAGACCAACAGCAACAATTCCTCCCACCGCCCCAATCCCTAGGGCGGGATATAGTACCGAACCATTACCCGTGAGCACTTGGAACCCGTCAGCACTTTGCTCCACAAGCTCGACTAATAAGCCAATCTCCCCTCGTGAGTCCTTAATCCCAATGATATTTGGATGGTCTGAGAGGGTAGCGACCAGGCCTGTAGAAAATTCGATCGTACTGAGCCTGAGAGGCACCTGATAGATCAGCACAGGCACGGGCGAAGCATCAGCCACGGCCCCGTAATGACTTATGAGTGTTTCCTGGGTCATCGCGCCCTTGAAGTAAGCCGGAGGACTTACGAGAACTGCGTCCGCCCCTGCATCAGCCGCTTGCTGAGTCAGTTGAATCGTGTGACGGGTTGCTTCAGACCCGGTACCTGCGATAACGAGCGCCTCATCAGGTACGACCGCACGAGCTTCCTCAATAAGCTTGGACCGCTCGCCTTCATCTAGAAAGACTGATTCTCCGGTGGACCCAGCAATCAGGATTCCGCGAATAGGGCTGCCAAACCACCTGCGCAGGTTAGCTCCAAAGGCTGCATAGTCGACATCCCCCGTAACCGGATTGAAGGGTGTTGTAACCGGTAAGAATGTTCCTTCAAGCTTCACCGATTCTTCGTGCGCCAAGTTTGGCTCCTTCATTTGCTTGATTTTATTCGATGATGTAAAAGCCCCGGAAAGCCCACTGAAACACCGGAACCATCAAAATAAATAGCTCTGATAATTATCGTGGCAAGCAGGCCCAGCTCAAGCCGATATCTAAGGAATAGCATTTCTCCAGTTTAGTCCCATCTTGCGCCGTACCTCCTGCATTGTCTCAGACGCAATCTTTTGAGCCTTTTCAGCACCCTGGTCGAGGACATCTCGTACTTCACTGGGATGTTCTCTGTAGTGAGTAGCTCGCTCACGATATGGGGCGAAAGACGTTGCAATATTGCCAGAAAGAATGCGCTTACAATCAACACATCCTAAGTCTGCTGAACGGCAACCGGCCTCTATCTCTTCTCTAGCATTTTCTTCAGTGAAAAATCGATGAAGGGCGAATACGTTACACACTTCAGGGCGCCCCGGATCGTCTCGCCTCACCCGCTGAGGGTCGGTCACTGCGGTACGGACTTTATCCCATACATCGTCGGGATCCGCTAAGATCCCGACTGTATTACCTAGAGACTTGCTCATCTTAGCGTTTCCGTCGAGCCCTAGAATACGGCCTACGTCCTCCCCAATCAGCGGCTCGGTGATCGGAAATGTCTCCCCGTATCGGGCGTTGAATTTTCGAGCGACCTCACGCGTCAATTCAAGGTGTTGCCGCTGATCCTCACCTACCGGGACCGCATTCGCCTTGTAGAGCAGGATATCCGCAGCCTGTAGGATCGGATAATTCAGAATCCCCGCGGGAATCGACTCAAAGTGCTGGGCCTTGTCCTTGTACTGTGTCATCCGCTCGAGATCACCCACGGGTGTGACTGCATTGAAGAGCCATGCCAACTCAGTGTGCTCGTGCACATCCGACTGTACGAATATCGTTGAGCGTTCAGGATCAAGTCCGACGGCTAGGAAAGAGACTGCAAGATCAAAAACACTGCTTGGCATCTCAGCAGGATCACCTCCCGAGGTGATTGCGTGATCATCGACGATACACCACACACAATCGTATTCATCTTGCATGCCAACCCAACGGCGTAAAGCCCCAAGATAGTTTCCAAGATGAGCTTCCCCGGAAGGCTGCATCCCGCTGAAAATTCTCTTCTTAAGTGTATTTTGTTGGATCTCTGTCATGCCTCAAAGGACTGGAGAACTGGAATACTATTTATTTCTCGCAAGCGACGGCATGCTAACTTAGCGTGCTCTAGCTGGACTGCTACAGTCCCGAGAGGAGATTTAAGAATCCGAAACGGAGAGCGAACATCGAACTCGACCCACTACTGAGGACTGCTCGGGCCGCGGCTGATGCCGCTGCTGCCGTTCACCGACAGGATGCAGGCAAAGTCCTCGTGGGTGAAGCTTCAATGAAATCTCGCGCCGACTACGTCTCCCAGACTGACTTAGCAGCTCAAAAAGCTGCTATATCGGTGATCGAGGAGTATCACCCTAACCACCTTATTCTCGCTGAAGAGAGTGATGAGTCCCTCCAAGACCAATTAGCTCGGTGGGACGGTCGTCCTCTTTGGATCGTGGATCCTCTGGATGGGACAACCAATTTCTTGCACAACCATCCATATTATTGCTCCTCAATTGCCTTAGCTGTCGATGGCCGACCAGTCGTGGGTGCCGTAACAAGCGCTCCCAGCGGAGAACGATGGTGGGCTGCAGAAGGCATTGGCGCTTTCAAAAATGGCAAGCCGATCTCAGTGTCAGAGGAGCATCAGCTTATTCACTCAATGGCTGGTACAGGTTTCCCCTTTAAGCTATTGGACGTCCTCCCTGAGTACCTAGAGGAGTTTGACCGCGTACTGCGAGCTACTTCTGGCATACGCCGAGGGGGATCAGCGGCACTTGACCTCTGCTATCTAGCCCAGGGCTCGCTTGATGTGTTCTGGGAAAAGATACTTATGCCGTGGGATTTCGCGGCCGGACTCATCCTCGTTCGGGAAGCGGGTGGAGCAGTTGCCCGACCCGATGGGAGCGAGTTGGGACTTGGTCCAGGTCCGGTATGTTGTGCTAACAGTCCTAAGCTCTTGGGAGAACTCTTGAAGGTGCTGGAGGGTTAGCCAGTAACTCGACCATCACACCCACTCCTGACAATTGACGAGCTGCACGCTGACCAGCTAGCCACAAAGCCTCGACAATCCCAAATGTGTAACTCTCGACATACCACTGTCCTGATTCCGATTCGTACTCAGCGATGGCTTCTCTGAGAAGCTTGTTGGAAACTGTTTCAAAGCGGTAAAGGAGTGATAGAACTGCCATCCCCGTCTGGTTCTCGTGTTCTCTTTGGTATTCAGTGCGAGAGAGTGGGACGAAGGCAGGAGCGTCACCTCGGAGTGCTTTCAACAACTCATGCGTGGTCTCTCGTTCAGCTTCGTCGAGGATAATATAAAAATCTCCAGTGGACCGAGCGGCCGCCCAACGAGCAGCCAAATTGAGTCGTTCACCCGAAGGCATCGACGCCTCCAGACCTGCTGCATATTCCTCAAGGCTTCGGGAAGGGTTATATGCGCTCTCAATTCTTTTGATCTCAGCAGTTGCTCCAGTTCGCAACCTATCCAGAACTGTTTCTACCACATCGTTTTCTGCTTCCGCAGTCATAAACTCGACTATGTCTGAGTGAAGATCACCTTGGATGAACCCGCTAGAGATGGCGGAACGGAGCCGGTTCTGCTCATCTGAAGACAAGTCACCCGCGAGAGCGGAAACGCTAGCCATAAGCGATTCACCGATACCCGATGTAATGCTCTCGACCTGAGAAAGCTCAAGGATCTCCTCAAT
>DCAZ01000036.1:0-10549 GCA_002313925.1 Gemmatimonadales bacterium UBA1120 | reverse complement strand
GAATGCACAACTCAACAGAAGGCCCCTCACTTGAGCGGCCTTCTGTTTGCTCTTCACTCGGCGAGATCCATTCACCGCATCCGCCCCTTAGCAACTCTTCACTTCTACCACCATATTGATCGCTACAGTATACGCTACCACGTTCACGGGAGCTTCAATGAAGGAGTGGTTCAACGCCTAGCTACCTGCTCTGAGTGTCAGTTCTTACATATCTCGATCGTACGACCCTTGGCCTCTGGGACTTTTGGCATGTGAATGGTCAGAACACCATTCTCGAAAAGTGCGCTGATATCCTCAGTGCTAACGGTTCGTGGTAAGGTGAACGAGCGGTTGAATGAACCATATCTTCGCTCCCACACATGACTGCGCTGTTCAGTCTCATCCTCGTTACGGATTGCAGTCTTCTCTCCCGAGATGGAAAGCACACTATTATCGAGATTGATCGTGACATCATTCTCGGATAGCCCGGGCAACTCGGCTGTGAGCGTGAGTTCCTCATCCGTTTCAATCACATCGACATGAGGTGCCCAACCCCTATCAACTGAGTCGGTCGAAAAGGGCACTGTGTCAAAAAACTGTGACATGCGGTTAGACATTGCTTCAAGATCTCTCCAGCCGCTGCGAATCGGCCTCCGACGGATGTATTTCGTTATCGCCATAATTTCTCCTGACAGAGTTTGGTTACCCTATCCAATAAGCTATGCAACCCCCGTGCCATAAAAGTGAGCCTGCAAACCTGCCAAAATGAACGGCAACAAGGACTTAGGTAGAGCCATTTCCTGTCAGTTTGACTCAGATGCGAAAGTCTTACTGCCGATTCGACAAGCCTTGTTCTAGGGCCAGTCGGGCAGCTCCAAGAGCCGGGTCAGGGTCACGGTCCAGGATTTCCAGTCCGTAATCTTCCACGACCCGCAGAATCTCATCATGCAAAGGCCCGCCGCACCGTAGGAGGCCACCCCAAAGGGCGACAGATGGCTGATCAATCCATGGTCCTGAAATCTCGAGGATGGCTTCCAGGTGCCCTCGGCACCCCTCGACTGCAAGCTCGAGTATTCCCTTCGAGGCTGGATCATCTTGAGCAGCCGCTTGGGTAATAAGTGGTACTAAGGCTGCAATTTCGCGCTTGGAGGCTATCCCAATCCATCCTACCAGCCCCTGGACATCCTCCAAGCCAAGGTGTCGCAAAATGGTGTCGCGCAGTGCTGTTGGTCCGTCCCGGCCATCTTCGGCCCGAGTGATACAGCGAAGGGCGTCCATACCAATCTGATAACCGCTACCCTCGTCACCGATATGTTGACCCCAACCACCGACACGAACCACAGTGCCGTCCGGTCGACATGCCCAAGCTATAGAGCCGGTGCCAGCGACAAGCATAATGCCAGGTCCAAAACCGAATGCATCATGAAATGCCACCTCAACATCGGTGCTTACAACAATTTTCTCTGCCACGTGTGACTTAACCAATGCATCTTCGATAGCGGTGCGAGCCTCATCATTGCCGGCACCTGAGAGACCAGCCCAGAGGATATCACCCGGAGTGCTCACACTGGTATTCACAAGAGCTCGATCAACTGCTTGTCGGACAGCTTCTGCTGCTGCTGTCGGCTCATGAGTTGTAACAACCGCACCCTCTGTTTCACCTCTTCCTAATTCATGGCCGTCCTGATCTACAACTACCGCTCGCGTCCACGTACCTCCACCATCTACACCAATCGCGAAGTTCACACTGAGTGCTTCTGGCTTTCAAAAAATCCGGCGAAAGAGCCGGCTACGAATGTCACAACAGATCCCACAAGCACGTACCAGGGCCAAGCCATCTCATTTCGCAGGATTGTCACAGTGCCGATCCCAACTACTACGCCAATTATCACAGAGACCTGACCCGGACGCTTAGTGAAAACACCGAGTGCGAAGGCACCCAAGAGTCCTCCATATACAAGGGATGCGATTCCCAGTGCTACTTCGACCGCAGTTGTGCCCGTAGACAGTGGGATGAAAAGCACGGCGCCCAGGGTCAGTAATCCGGCCCACACGAGCGTGAAAACCTTGCCTGCCCTTAGGATTCTACCTTCATCATCACGAGCACCTACCATCGGCGCCCAGTAATCATATGCCGTAGCAGAGGCGAGTGAGTTGATTGAGGACGATAGAGAAGACATCGCCGCGGCAAAGACCCCAGCAATCAGTAGGCCGGTGATCCCTGGCGGGAGTTGTTCAACGATGAAGAGTGCAAAGATCTCATCCGTAGAATCAAACGAGCGTCCTTCGTAGAAAGCCCAGAGTCCTAGTCCCACCATGAGAAAGAGAAAGAACTGGAAAATGACAGCGATTCCACTACCGATGAGGGCCTTTTGTGCTGCCTGGCGATCACGGCATGTCAGGAGCCGCTGAACAATCAACTGGTCGGTTCCGTGAGACGCCATCGTAAAAACAGCCCCTCCAAAAATACCAGCCCACAGCGTATAGGCCGTCATACGGTCAAGCGATAGGTCAAGCATAGCCAGTTTGCCTTCGGGGGCGGCACTGGCGAGCACTGATGACCAACCACCCGGGACAAGGGCTTGAATGCCTGCGACTGCGACTAGGGCACCAAATAGGTAGAGCATCATTTGGGCGGCATCCACCCACACAACGGCTTTGATACCTCCAAGATACGTGTAAATCAGTGTGAGAACCCCAATCACGATAATTGAGGCGGCGTAGGGCCACTCGGTGATCAATGCCAGAGGAATCGCGGTCGCAAAAAGCCGAACCGAGTCAGCTAGCAAGCGGGTCACCATAAAGATCGCTGATGTGAAACGCCTCACCCCAAGCCCGAAACGCTCTTCTAGCAGGGCGTAAGCAGTCGTCAATGATCCAGCGTAATAGGCCGGAAGCAGAAATGCTGATACAAAGATTCGCCCTAGCAGATACCCGAAGGTCAACTGAAGGAATACCAGGCTCCCCGAGTATGCGACACCGGGGATACTCAGAAACGTAAGGGTACTAGTCTCGGTAGCTACGACTGAGAGCATTACCGCTATCCACGGTAATGAGCGACTCCCAAGAAAGTAATCGGTTCCACCCTTGTGTCCTCGCCCAAGCCAGGCACCCCAAATCGTGATTCCACCGAGATAGATGATCAGGACTGCGAAATCGAGTGTCGTGAAGCCGATCAAGAGATATCCTTAGGCACGATTCATGGCCTGGGAACCATGAGCCACTGATTGCTGACCAAGACTCTATAGGTAGGCGGACCCGAGTCGAGAAGAGTCACGGGATCCGCTTTCTAATGGACTGGTCTGTGATCGCTAACGCGGCAGCATCATGCACCGCCCTGCGAAGTGGGATGTGCTTCTGGTTGTCGCGAGTTGGGTGTACTCGGTTGGTTAGAAGAATCACCCAGAGGTCCAGCTCAGGATCAAGCCAGATGGACGTTCCAGTGTAACCAGTATGTCCAAACGCATTAGAGGTCAGGTAATCCCCGCCGGAGGACCGCTCTGAGGGAGTGTCCCACCCAAGTGCACGAGAGGATGTCCCGTCGTAGCGTCTTGTGAACAAATCAACCACGTCCTGTTCAACAATGCGGTGCTGTTCGAGGCGCGCTACGGGGCATGGCTCTCCCAGACTTTGGGTTGGGTTGCAAGCTGGACTCATACCCCCATTGAGTAGCATACGAGCGAAGACAGAAAGATCGACAACCGTGCTGAAGAGGCCCGCATGCCCTGCTACACCCCCTGATGCATCAGCGTTCTCGTCATGTACTCGACCCCATACCAGTTCCTTGCGCCAGAGCGTGTCTAATTCCGTGGCCGCGATACGTGGTCGTAGGAAGGTTTCGGGACGGTACCTTGTCTCGCGCATACCAAGTGGATTCCACAATCGATCAGAAAGAAAAGCATCGAGAGACTGCTGAGTGACTTCCTCAATCACCCATGCCAGTGTCATGATCCCAATGTCTGAGTAAACAGTTTCTACCCCAGGATTGATGTCGAGCATTTCGTCGGCAGCTGCGCGCTTATAGTCATCAGCTCCCTGATGGTCGAAGAACCAGCGCCGGAAAGGTGGCAGGCCAGAACGATGAAGTAGCAATTGGCGCACAGTGATTTCATTCTTTCGCTCATCTCCGCTGGACCACCACGGCAGATACGACACGACCATCGCGTCGAGGTCCAACCGACCCTCTCCCACGAGGATCATCGCGGCAGTCGTCGTACCAACAACTTTCGAGACTGAAGCTAGATCCCAGAGTGATGTTGAAGTCACGGGACGCCCACTCCCGTATGCTAGTTCACCAAAAGCACCCACGGATACCAAGCGTCCATGACGCCCAATCGCGAGCGCAGCACCTGAAGCGGCGGAGTCAGCCAGTGCTACCCTGATGATTGAATCAACCTTAGCAAGTCCATCAGCTGACATTCCTACAGTCGACGGATCAGCTAGTGTTTGCTCCTGTCCGAATGGGCCAGGACCTCGCTCACGTTCGACGATGCCAGCAGCTACTAGAGGGTCCTCGATTGTCCTTGAGACGACTCGGGCCATCACTTTCGGACGATCCAGGCCCTCACCAATTCTGTGAGCTGGCGGAATGGGAATGGGTAGTCGACCTGAGATCTCCTCTTCGCCGAAAAGAGCTGCCACGGCCGCGCGTTGCGACACTTCCCGATCTCCCCATGCAATCAAGTAGCTTCCCACACTCGGCAATGCACGAAGAAGGTATGGGCTAGCGAAGGACAGCAAGATCGTGGGTCTTTGGGCGGTACTCCCTTCCACGAGCCCCCTGAAAGCTTCCGGAAGTGCTTCGGGCCCTGAGCCAACTGAAGGCGGCACGTACACACTTACGATGAGCTGATCAGCATTAGACAGACTATTCTCGGCAGCAGCATAAGCTTCGGGGCTGCTGCGCTCGTCCAATAATACTTGGGTCACATCTGGCATGCGTGCCCATAGTCCCTCGGAGAAAGACCGATTCGCCCATAGCCAGGTCGACGGAGCATACCGAATATGCACGGTCAATCCCGGCCGATCGGGATTAACAGGAATCAGTCCTTCGTTATCGCTCACGAGGGTGATCGAGCGAGCAGCGACTGAGTCAGCGAAAGCAAGATGGGCACCTGAGCCGACAACCTCGTCCACTGCATCAAGTGATACAGTCCGACCAAGATGCAGCCCCAACTTCGCTTTCATTTCAAGGATTCTCCGGACTGACTCCTCAATCCTGGACCGGGTCAGACGTCCACTTTCAATCGCCGTCACAACCGCATTAATCGCTGTCGAGACATCCTTTGGTGAAAGAAGCACATCTGCACCTGCCTCCAACGCACGGACAGAAGCTTCACCAATTCCGTAAGCCTCTGTAATCGCTCGCATCGTGAGCGCGTCAGTGAATAGCAGTCCGTCGAATCCCAAGTCATCCCTAAGCAAGCCTGTCATGATCTCAGGTGATAGCGTTGCCGGCACTGCATCTGGACCCAACAGACCTGGCAGTGAGACGTGGGCTGTCATGATCGCATCCACGCCTTCTCTGATAGCTCGAGCGAAAGGCAAAAGCTCGAGCGTGTCGAGTCGTGCTCGGTCTGCTTCTATAACCGGCAGACCTACATGAGAATCGACAGATGTGTCACCATGTCCTGGGAAATGCTTGCCTGTCGTGAAAGCCCCACCATCTCTCGCGCCTCGCACAAAGGCTGCACCCAAACGAGCTACAAGGTTGGGATCTGCCCCGAAGGAACGAGAAGCAATGACGGGGTTTTCAGGGTTGTTGTTGACATCCAAAACAGGTGCAAACAATACATGCACACCGGTCGCTCTCGCTTCCCTGGCAGTAATACGCCCGTACTCATACGCAAAGCGCTCGTCTCCAACTGCACCAAACGCCATGGTGGGCGGGAATGCCGTACCGCCTCCCTGAGGCAGCATTGAGGGGAGGGCGTACGATCCGTTGATCCTCATCCCTGGGCCGCCATTCTCGAAGTCGGCCGTAACCAGGAGGGGTATTTCTGCAAGCTCTTGTAGTGCATTGAGCTTTGCAACGTACGCGTGCGGAGTACCGATTGAGGGTGATACTCCCCCTATCTGATCTTCGATGATCCAACGCTCAAGGGGCTCGAAGTCAGGACTGGAAGGAGAAACATACCCGCCAGGTATCCACTCAATTACGAGTTGGCTTACAAGTTTTTCAAGCGTGAGAGCTCGAACAGTTTCCTCAACCCACTGGCGGGCCATCTCGTCGAGGTCACCTATAGCTTGAACTGGCGTGGGGCTAGCGACACTGTTAGGTCCACACCCCAAGAATGCCAGGATGGCTAGGAGTGCAATCGATAAGCGCCCTTTAGCCAAAATCCTAGTCTCGATCATTTCCAGTCAGCTTTTTTGGAATCATAATCCCGTCCCCCATCTCGTAGAGAGGTGGAATCCGTGTGGGCACCCGTCCAGAGATCTCAATTTCACCGAAAAGTGCTTGGGCAGCAGCCGTTTGGCTGGCCTCCGAACCACTCCAGGCTAGCATGTACGCTCGGACGTCAGGGAGTTCGGTAATGAGGTACGGATTCCCAAATGAAACGACGATGTGCGGGACACCGATTTCAGTGAGCTGCCCTGCAAAATCGACAACCTCTTCGGGTAACGCGAGCGAACCCGATTGAGAAAATGCCGTCACATAGGTACTCAAGATCACGAGTGCCTGCTGGCGTGCCTGTCTCAGAAGATCCTCATACAGAGCGGGTCCTGAATCAACATCTAAACCAGCTGTGGTAAGTCGAGGATACGTCTGCCTCAGTCGTGCATTGAAATAGCGTCCGGCAAGTACATCCGAAGATCTGCGAAAAGATACGGACATGACCCGAGCCGAGCGCGTGCCTAAAAGAGGTAAGAGGTTACCGCCATTATGTAGAAGCGTGATCGAGCGCTCCGCTATCTTGGCAGCAACTTGGGTGTGAGCGGGAATACCGACCACCTGACCGATTTGATCGATCTGAACTACGCGGTCCATATCCAAGCCCATCTGTTTTTTTGTTTCTAAGATCCGGCGGACAGATGTGTCAATGCGGCTAGCATCAATGCGGCCAGATTCAACCGCGACCGCGATGCCCTCCACTGCCCTCTCGACTGACGGAGGCATAAGAATGACGTCAGCGCCAGCCTCGATCGCCCTGACAGATGCCTCTTCTGGACCGTATCCACGTGATATGGCACTCATGTCCATCGCATCGGTAAACAGCAACCCATCGAATTCCATCTCATCACGCAAAAGATCGGTGAGCACGGCAGATGAGAGGGTAGCCGGGTCGCCAACTCCTCCATCCAACGACGGCACAGATATATGAGCTGTCATAACAGCCCCCATACCAGCTTCGATTGCATGCCGGAATGGGAAAAGCTCGACGCTATCCATTCGCGCGCGCGAATGAGGAATCGCCGGTAACCCCAGATGTGAATCTATCTCGGTATCCCCGTGCCCTGGGAAGTGTTTGCCAGTTGCAATCGCTCCGTTCTCCTGAACACCACGCACGAACGCAACACCCAACCCCGCAACCTCCTCGGGGTTCTCCCCAAAGGAACGCACGTTGATAATCGGATTATCCGGGTTGTTGTTCACATCCAGAACTGGCGCAAACAGGATATGTATTCCTACTGCCCGTGCTTCACGTGCAGTAATACGACCCATCTCATAGGCGAGTTGGGGATCAGCCGTGGCTCCAACGGCCATAAGTGAAGGAAAGTCTGTAGCTCCGCCCAGTTCGATGGTCCCAGGCATCTGGACGGCTCCTCGCATTCGGAACCCAGCCCCAGTCTCCAAGTCCGCCGCCACTATAAGTGGAATGTTGGAATGCACCTGAAAATCGTTGAGCTTGGCCGCAACTTCAGTGGGCGACCCAACCGACATGATCACACCACCAATGCCCTGATCTTCGATGTACTCGAGAATCCGATCATGACTCGGCGAACCTTCAGGCGCAAAATCTCCGAGTACCCAAGGCATGATCAATTGCCCAATTTTTTGTCGGAGTGTCAAACTAGTCAGTGTCCGTTCGACCCATGCTTCATCTTCAATCTGCGCTATTAATGCCGGATCAATGGGAGACAGCTCGGTCGTGGGCTGTGCCTCTTCAACCTCCTGGGTGGGTACTTCAACGGAGCGCTGTTCTGGTGCTACCGGAGCCGGAATCGATTGGGGTGGTGACCCGCAGGAAAACAAAACGACTATCGCTGACCAGCCCGAAATCTTAAGGAGTACTGCTCGGCTGTAGGCAAAGGTTCTTTGCGGCATCGCTTCAGTGACTCATGGGGTCTGGTTCCCGACGCGTTGACGAGGTTACGTGTGACCACGAAGCTTGCCCCATGAAGCTAGAAAAACGAGGGCGTGATCGACGCGCAATCCTGAGCACCGGTCAAGTTAGGATGACGGGGAAAGCGTCACAATCCTGTATCATCGGACTCTTCTTGGGAGCCGTTCTAGCCGCATGTGGAACTGCGCCGAGAAATACCAATGACTCGGAAGCTTCAGAGAGCGAAGCAAGACAGGTTCGGAGTGGGATCAAAGTACTCCTCTCGGACTCACTCCATCTAGTCCAAGGACAGCGTGTAGGGCTCCTGACAAACCACACCGGAATCTATTGGACCGGCGATGGCACCGTGGGCAGCACGATCGATGTCTTATACGAGGCTAGCAATGTTGACCTCGTGGCACTGTATGCACCTGAGCACGGCATTAGAGGTCAGGAGCAAGCGGGTGCCGCAATTGATAGCGGAAGAGATGAGCGCACAGGCGTACCCATCCACTCACTGTACGGTGAAGTGCGAAAACCAACCCCTGCGATGCTGGAGGGCGTCGACGTCCTTCTCTTTGACATGCAAGACATAGGAGCTAGGTACTACACATATGTCTCCACCATGGCTCTTGCCATGGAAGCTGCCGGTGAGCAAGACATACCGTTCATTGTATTGGACCGACCTAATCCTGTGCGTGGCGACGTCGTGCAGGGCAACGTCCTAAAGCCTGGGTATGAGACATTTGTGGGCATGTATCCAGTACCAATGCGTCACGGGATGACTGCAGGCGAGCTAGCACAATTGTACGTCGGTGAGTTCGGTCTGGAAGTGGAACTCCACGTAGTTCCACTCGACGGGTGGACCAGAAATATGACGTTTGATCAGACCCAACTTCCTTGGGTCCCGCCTTCACCGAATATGCCTTCGGTAGAAAGCGCTCTGGCCTACCCGGGCACCTGCCTATTCGAAGGCACACCGATCTCGGTGGGCCGTGGGACAGATCGTGCATTTCAGTGGGTTGGAGCACCGTGGCTTGATGGCGTCCAACTCGCCGAATCACTGAACGGCTACGGGATCAACGGAGTACGGTTCGAGGCAACTACCTTCACTCCGAGAGATGCGGGAGACCGGAAATTCGAGGGGCAAGAGGTGAGCGGCGTACTCCTTATACCTGAATCTACTGACTATGACGCCTCGAAAGCCGCAGTAGCCATGCTCTTAGAGACATACTCGATGTCTGGCGACAATTGGCTTTGGGCTGAGGCTCACTTCGATCGCTTGGCCGGGACAGACTCGCTTCGGCTCAGTATCGAGGCGGGTGCAGACTTTGCAGAGTTAACCTCTGCATGGGACTCGGAGACTCAAGCTTTTGAGCAGCTCAGAGCTCCATATTTGATTTATCGATAACCAAGTATCTGCTTTCTGGTTACCTAAACTGACTACAGCGTGGCAATCACGTATGCACGCTTCTAAGAATCAGTTACTTCCCCTACAAGAAACTTCTTTCGCAGAATAAAAGAAGCGGCACAAGGCCGGCTGGGCCTTGTGCCGCTTCTTCTGCTCTTAGGGCAAAATGCCGGGAACTATGGTTCTAGCCTCGCCGATACAAAACGAGGAATAGCAACACGACGATCAAGCCCGCTACACCCTGGTCACCGAAGGAGTCGATTACACGACCGAGGTTCTCGGTTATGTAGGAAGAACTCGGGTAGAGGATATCGACCACAATGAGCGCCATGATGATCGTGAGACCGAAGTCCGTTACTGACTTCGCCCAACCACCGACAGTGCTAAGGGCTCCCATGAGAGGACCCATACTGCGCCTCCTTATGTGTTAAAAAGGTCTTAAGAGACAGCTACAGAAATAAGGAGACGGCTAGTCGACGATCGCTAGGACCAAGAGAAGGACGATAAGGCCGGTGACACCATTATCTGTAAAGAGCTCGACAAAGCCCCCAAGATTCGAGACGATATTCGTTGTCCCTGGGAAGAAAATATCAGCAACAAGGGCCGCCGGAATAAGGGCCAAGCCCAACCCGACTACGCCTTTCGCGATACTTCCCAACCCAGCTAGCGCGGAATTGATGTTCATTTACACCCTCCTGTCAGAGCAGATCCTGTAACATCGGTCGCATAGAATTACTCTCTATCACTACTTAACCGCAAGCTTCAATTTGTGCGAATCGCAGAGAATCCGCGTCAATTAGGACCACACCGGCCTTCGCCCTCGGCTAAAATCATCCCTGAATCTGCCAGAACACCTTCCACGCAGCCAAATTTAGTGGGTTGGGAATCGGAA
>DCAZ01000017.1:1506-2634 GCA_002313925.1 Gemmatimonadales bacterium UBA1120 | reverse complement strand
CATCTACCTGACAAGGGAAGGGGCGAGTCCTTCACTCGGATCTGAAGGCTACGAACTGACGGTCACTGAATCACAGGTGATCGTGCGAGCTGCGGAACCCGCTGGACTGTTCTACGGTGTTCAGACAATTCGGCATTTGCTGCCTCCAGTGGTGGAGTATACGGCGGCATATCCTCGGCCATTGTTCTTGCTAGGTGTACACATTACTGATCAGCCACGATTTCAGTGGCGCGGGACGATGCTCGACGTAGCCCGGCACTTCTTACCACTTCACGATGTGAAGCGCTTCATAGACCTTGCCGCCCTCTACAAACTGAACCGGTTGCATTTGCACCTGTCTGATGATCAAGGATGGCGAGTTGAGATCCCGGGATGGCCTAACCTCACAGAGCACGGTGGTTCAACTGAGGTTGGTGGAGGAGTTGGCGGTTATTACAGCACAGATGAATACACTGAACTTGTAGAGTACGCCCAAGAACGCTTCGTCACAGTCGTCCCTGAAATCGATATACCCGGCCATACGAATGCTGCACTCGCTTCGTACGCTGATCTCAACTGCGATGGCATTGCACGAGATCTCTACATAGGCACCGACGTCGGCTTTAGCACGCTGTGTGTGGATAAGGACATCACCTACGAATTCCTGGACGACGTCATACGAGAGATCTCCTCACGTACTCCGGGCCCGTACTTCCACGTAGGTGGTGATGAAGTCGAAGAGTTAAGTGAAGAGGAGTACATCACTTTTATCGAACGGATGCAATCGATCGTAAACTCACACGGCAAACGCATGATTGGTTGGGACGAGATCGCTCTGGCAGATCTTGGAGTAGGATCTGTTGTGCAGCTCTGGAGACCCTACTGGCCGTCAGATGAAACGGAAAACATGGATTCTGCTCAAGCGGCGCTCCGAGTTGAATTCGAAGCCGGCATCCTCCGTGCCGTCGATGCCGGCGCTACCGTGGTCTTGTCTCCAGCGGATCGGCTCTATTTGGACATGAAATACGACACTTCTACCGTTTTGGGACTAACCTGGGCTGGTATACCCGACGAGCGTGGATCCTACGACTGGAAGATCTCGGACAAGTTCAGCTCACTACCGGAAGGTGCGATCGCCGGTGTAGAAGC
>DCAZ01000017.1:0-1120 GCA_002313925.1 Gemmatimonadales bacterium UBA1120 | reverse complement strand
GGAGTCGCAGAACTCGGTTGGACATCCGCTTCACTCAGAGAGTGGGAGGAATACCGAATGCGTTTGGGAGCTCAATCTGCGCGCTGGACAGTGCTTGGGATCAATTTCCGGCGCTCACCACTGATTCCTTGGGATGTAGGTCCAAGCGAGCACTGAATGAGTGAACCTGGGTCTGTATTGTCGCACACGAGCTAAGACTTAGCTTTCACCCCCAAAGAATGATTGCACACGTTGTATTTTTCAGCATCGGCGCCGTGGCCAAGCGGTAAGGCAGAGGACTGCAAATCCTTTATCCCCGGTTCGAATCCGGGCGGCGCCTCTTGCAGTAAGAGAAGCACGGAATGTTACAAAACGAGGAGATGTCCCATGAAAGTATCCAAATCACTCCCAATCTTGCTTATCTCGATGATGTTGGTCGCGTGTAATGACAACCAGGTCTTGATTAAGATGGGAGGGGATGAGGAAATGGCTGCAATGGCTTCTCCGATAATCACTGCTGAGTCATCCGCTGAAGAGAAGATCACGAGCGCATTGAGCGCTGCGCCCGACATAGTTTCTTCAGGTGCGACGGTACTCGACTGGCCAGCTGCTGACGGTGAGGATCCAGGGATGCTCAGAGAAGGCGACAATGGCTGGACGTGTTTCCCGGATCGCTTTTTCACGCCTGGTTTGGACCCCATGTGTTTTGATAGCCCCGCGATGGAATGGGTGGGCTACTGGATGGCCGGTGAGGCCCCACAGATGAGTGCGATGGGTCTTTCGTACATGCTGATGGGCTCATACGACAACAGCAATACGGATCCTTTTGCAGGGCCGCCTGAGAATGAAGCAGATGGTATCGTCACAGGTCCTCACGTCATGGTCTTTCCGGTTGATGCTACCACGTTGGCTGGCCTGAACACGGACCACATGACGAATGAGCCTTATGTCATGTTCCAGGACACACCGTTTGCGCATCTTATGATGCCAACAGCAAACTTCGACGTTCCAGGAAGCTGAGGCCGAGTTTGTTGGCTTAATTTGCCTTAAGAAGTGATAGGTGGCCTCCTATGGAAAGACTGTGGGAGGCCACTTTTTTTATTAGGGTAATGAGCCCGTTTTGGGCAGAAATCTGTCAGGG
>DCAZ01000137.1:21308-32902 GCA_002313925.1 Gemmatimonadales bacterium UBA1120 | reverse complement strand
TCACCGTAACAAAGCGGCTTTATCCGGGCTATGTCCTTGTCGAGATGCTGCTCAATGAGCGTACTCAGCACGTGATCAATAACATCCAGGGTGTCATCAAGTTTGTAGGACAGGGGAAAACTCCACAGCCTTTGCGTGACGATGAGATCAATAAAATCCTTGGTGTTGAGGAAGAGAAAGAGGATGAGGCTTATGAAGAGATTCCCTTCCACGTTGACCAGGTGGTTGAGGTAACCCAGGGGCCGTTCACTGATTTCAGCGGGACGGTCCAGGAAGTCTATCCGGATAAGGGGAAAGTAAAGGTTGAGGTCTCACTATTCGGTCGCCCGACATCAGTCGAACTCGACTATACAGACTTGCAAGGCTATTGAGCGTGAAGGCTGTAAGGACGTTGATATAGAATGGCAAAAAAGGTTATCGGTTTCATCAAACTCCATGTGCCGGGTGGGCAGGCTAACCCAGCGCCGCCCGTGGGTCCTGCCCTCGGTCAGCATGGGCTCAACATCATGGAGTTTTGCAAGCAGTTCAATGCAAAAACTCAGGACAAGCAAGGGATCACGATCCCGGTTGAGATAAACGTTTATGCCGACCGATCCTTCTCATTCATCACCAAAACACCACCTGCGTCAGTTCTAATCATGCGGGAGATTGGACTCTCATCGGGCTCGGGTGAACCAAATCGGTCCAAGGTGGGTCAGATTACCAGGGCCCAGCTCGAAAAGATTGCTGAGATGAAAATGGAGGACTTGAACGCTAATGACATCGACGCAGGAGCGCAGATGATAGCCGGTACAGCGCGGTCGATGGGTGTAGTGATTGCTGGGTCTGAGGAGGCCAGGAATGTAGAGATCGTGGACCCTTCGGAAACCAAGGCCCAAGGTGGAGATTCGGGCGAGGTAGCGACAGAAACTGAAGAATATGATGGAGTAGCAGTAGACGTGGCAGAAGAGGGGTAGTGCTTTAACAGACCCCACCCGCACCACCGACTGAGAGCCGTCAGCGGTGGAAGGGGAAACGAACGGCTCGGTGTTAGATGGCCAAGAAGAGCAAACGATACTCCGAAGCGCGCGCTGAAATCTCTATGGGTGTGAAGTTTGCCCCAGGAGAGGCTGTGAAGCTCGTGAAGGAACTCGCATCCGCAGGCTTTGACGAGACTGTGGAGGTTGCTACCCGACTAGGAGTAGACCCTCGCAAGGCAGATGAACTGGTTCGCGGAACAGTTGCCCTGCCTCATGGGACAGGAAAATCCGTACGTGTATTAGTCGTAGCACAAGGTGAGAAAGAGGCGGAAGCCCAAGAAGCAGGTGCGGATTACGTGGGTGTTGAATTTGTAGAGAAGATCCAAGATGGTTGGTTGGATTTCGATGTATGTGTCGTCACCCCCGACCTGATGGGCAAAGTAGGCCCCCTTGGGCGTGTATTAGGCCCTCGCGGATTGATGCCTACACCCAAAGCCGGCACTGTGACGTTCGATATCAGCCGCGCTGTTAAAGAGATTAAAGCTGGTAAGATAGAGTTCCGGGTCGACAAGACTGGGAATATCCATGCACCAATCGGGAAGGCTTCTTTTTCTGAGGAGCAACTCAGTGAGAACCTCGGTGCGTTCATGGATGAAATTGTGAGAGCAAGGCCCTCGGGCGTGAAGGGCACGTACCTCAAGAGCGTTACCGTATCGAGCACGATGGGACCAGGCGTGGGCATCGACACCAATCTCTACGGGAAAGGTGCCTGATGGATCGTGGAGCCAAGGAGACCTTCGTTACGGAACTCCGAGACCGTCTGAATAAGGCACCGGTTGTCTACCTGACAGATTTCACAGGGTTAAGTGTCAAGGAGATGACAGGCCTTCGGCGGTCGCTCAAGGAATCAGGAGCTGAGTATCTCGTCGTGAAAAACCGACTCGCGAAACTCGCATTTGCTGAAACAGAATTACCGGACATCACGGAAAACCTCGAGGGTCCCACAGGAATGGTGTTCGGTTACGATGGGCCCGTAGCCCCGGCCAAGGCACTGAGCGAGTTCGCGAAGCTTCACGACAAGAAACCAGCTTTCAAACTCGGTATCATGGATGCGGAGATCCTTGATACCGCCCAAATAGATCGGATTGCAAAAATCCCATCACGTGAAGTGCTTCTTGCCCAGCTAGCCGGCGTTCTGGAGGCACCATTAGCAGAGCTTGCTAGTGTATTAGGGGCGAAGCTGCAAGAAATGGCGGGTCTCCTCGGAGCGCTTCAAGCAAGAGGACCCGAGGAGCTAGCTGAGGAAGAGGATGAATAAGATTAGGATGACTAACTATCAGCCCCTCTTCCTGAAGAGAGGATATAGCTGGTCAGATACAGACGCATTTCTAGTACAGGTAGAGTCAAACCCAAACGCCGGCGATTTAGCCGGAGTGCATTAGGAGGAATAAGGGAAGATGGCGACGAATCATGAAGAGCTGCTCGAAACCATTGGCAGCATGACCGTTCTCGAGCTTTCTGAGTTCGTTGATGCCTTTAAGGACAAGTTCAACGTCACAGCTCTCGCAGCTCCGATGGCGATGCCCGGAGGGGCAGCAGCAGGTGAGGATGCTGGAGCCGCTGAAGAGAAGGACGAATTCGATGTTGTCCTCGAGGGTATCGGTGACAAGAAAATCCAAGTCATCAAGGTTGTGCGTGAGCTCACGGGACTCGGTCTCAAGGAAGCTAAAGACGTAGTAGACAGTGCTCCGGGCCCCGTGAAGGAAGGTGTCACGAAGGTGGAGGCTGAAGAAATGAAAGCTAAGCTGGAGGGGGTCGGGGCGGCCGTAGCGCTTAAGTAGTGCTTTTGGACGATAACCGACCCTTAATCGGTACCGCTCGACACTTTTGGGCTAACATTGGTTTTTGCCCGAGGGGTCACCCATCTCTGTTGGGGGGCCCCACGGGCCAGGAATTGATATGCTCGCCTGATCAACACAATACATACTGGTCGCCGTTGCAGGTGGCCTGGTAAGAAGGGGGACAAACCTTGGAATTGCGCAAGGATAATCGACCGATCCTCAGTTTTGCTAAGCTTGAGTCAGTCATGCCGATGCCGAACTTGTTGGATGTTCAACTTCACTCGTTTGGGAAGCTGATTGGTTCTGGGACGGACGATGGCGGTCAATGGGATTTCGGTCTGGAGCGCGTCTTCGGAGAAATTTTTCCGATCTCGGATATCAACCATAACTTCACGCTTGAGTTTATTAGCGCGTCGTTAGCAGAGCCGAAGTATTCGGTTGAAGAATGTATCGAGCGGGATATGACTTATGCCGCCCCACTCAAGGCGATGCTGCGTCTCATTGTTTGGGAGATGCCTGAAGAAGAGGAAAGCGCGGCTAAAAAGAGGAAGAGAAGAAAGGCTCCTCCCCCAGAGGACCGTCGTCCCACAGATATTATTGAGAAGGAAGTATACCTCGGAGACCTCCCGCTCCTGACGGATCTTGGGACCTTCATTATTAATGGGGCAGAGCGGGTGGTCGTGAGTCAATTACATCGGTCTCCTGGGGTCGTGTTCGAAGAGAACATCCATCCCAATGGTACCAAGCTTTATAGTGGACGAATCATCCCCTTCCGTGGGTCTTGGGTCGAATTTACGCTCGACATAAATGATATCTGCTATGTGCACATCGATAAGAAGAAAAAGTTTCCGGCAACTGCCCTTCTCAGGGCGCTAGGATACAGCTCCGACGCTGAGATCTTCCAACTCTTCTATGACGTGACTGAGTTTAATCTCACTGGAAAGCGGGCGATCACGACTGATGAGTTGCTGGGTAAGGTAGTAGCTGAGGATTTCGTCGATTTGGAAGCCGTCGATTCAGAAACTGGAGAGATCCTCTCAGAAGGTGAGATCGTCATTCAGAACGGTGAGGAAATAGACGAGGAAGTCATCGAGATTCTCGAGCGACTTAAGGTAAAGAAGCTTAAGATTTACACGACAGATCGGCAGACCCCCCGGGGCGATAGCCCCATGATCAAGAACACGATTAAGAAGGATCCGACGGAATCTGAAGAAGAGGCGCTATATGCGATCTACTCGCTTTTACGCCCCGGTGACGCGCCCAATGTCCAAACGGCTCGTCTCGCACTAGAGCAGGTTTTCTTCAGTCCTAAGCGCTATGACCTTGGGCGCGTAGGGCGCTATAAGATTAATCAACGTCTTGGTGTTGAACTGCCCAGGACGCAAACCATCCTAACCAACGAAGATTTCGTGTCCATTGTCGGACACCTAATCGAGCTAAACGAAGGCCGAGGGTACACAGACGATATTGATCACCTCGGGAACCGCCGTGTTCGTACGGTCGGCGAGCTTATCGCGAACCAGTTCAGTGTCGGCCTTAGCCGGATGGCGAGACTTGTCAAGGAGCGGATGTCGATCAACACTGATCCATCAAAGATCACGATTGATGAACTGGTGAACGCACGTACAGTCTCTGCTGTGATCCAGGCCTTCTTCGGCTCCAGTCAGTTGAGCCAGTTTATGGATCAGACCAATCCTCTTGCGGAGATGACCCACAAGCGTCGTCTCTCGGCCCTGGGCCCGGGTGGACTAACCAGAGAACGTGCTGGCTTTGAAGTGCGTGATGTCCACTACTCCCACTATGGCCGGATGTGTCCGATCGAGACGCCTGAAGGTCCCAATATCGGGTTGATCACTTCTCTTACGACCTATTCTCGGATCAACGACCTTGGCTTCGTGGAGACACCCTACAGGCGTGTAAAGAATGGTAAGGTCACAAAAACGATAGAATGGTTGTCAGCGAATGAGGAAGAAGAGAAGCGCATTGCGCAGGCCAATGCACCCCTAGGACCTAAAGGCAACTTCGAAAATGAGTTCGTACTTTGCCGAGAGCGGGGAGATTTCCCGCTACTTCGCCCGGCCGATATCGACTACATGGATGTTGCACCAGTCCAACTTGTGTCTGTCGCGGCGGCACTAATCCCTTTCTTGGAACATGACGATGCTAACCGGGCACTGATGGGCTCGAACATGCAGCGCCAAGCCGTCCCACTTTTGTATACAGATGCTCCACTTGTCGGAACGGGGATGGAAGGGAAGGTCGCATCTGATTCAGGTGCAGTGATTACCGCTCGCCGTGCTGGAAAAGTAGTAGAGGTCACGGCAGACGAGGCAGTGATTGACACAGGAACTATAAAGCCAGGAAGTGCCGGACAGCCTCTTGCGAAGCTTACTCAATTTGACCGGTATCCACTCAAGAAGTTTTGGCGTACAAATCAGGATACAGCGATCAATCAGCGACCCCTCGTGCAGGTGGGCGAAGAGGTCAAACCCGGGGATATCATCGCTGATGGACCGAGTACCGACTCTGGTGAACTGGCACTTGGCCGGAACGTTCTGGTCGCGTTCATGCCTTGGTATGGATCGAACTTTGAAGACGCGATCTTGATCAGTGAGAAATTAGTCAAAGATGACATTTTCACGTCAATCCATATCCAAGAGCTTGAACTGCACGTAAGGGATACAAAGCGAGGTATGGAGGAGATAACGCGCGAAATCCCGAACGTCGCGGAGGAAAACCTGCTAGACCTCGATGAACGAGGAATCATCCGTGAAGGAGCGAGGGTTACAGCAGGGGATATTCTTACTGGGAAGATCACCCCAAAAGGAGAGACCGAACTTTCACCGGAAGAGAAGCTGCTGACAGCGATCTTTGGTGAGAAAGCCAAGGACGTTAAGGATTCATCTCTCAAGGTTCCTCCGGGCATGACCGGAACGATCATCGATGTGAAAATTTTCTCACGCCGGATTGACGATCCGCTACTTGAAAAAGAGCACGGGGTGAAGATTGGAGATCTTAGGGGTCTCGAACGATACGAGATCAAACGTATCCAAGACGTTCGTGATGAGGAACTTCGTGAGATCCTGATTCGTCAAACGGTCAGCTTAATGCTGAAGAAGGGTACCGTCGAACTGTTTATGGAAGAGGGCGCGAAGTTCACGAAGGACAACATTAAACAGATCAATTTCAAACAGGTCGATCTTGAGACATTCAAGCTACAGAATAAGTCTGCGAGTGAACGTCTTCGGAGCGTAGTGGATGAGGCCCAAGTGCGGATTACACGCATAAAGGAGAGCACGGAAGACCAAATTGATAAGGTCTTTCAGCCTGACGAACTCCCGCCCGGTGTAGTCCAACTCGTTAAGGTCTATGTGGCTGAAAAGCGAAAAATTTCAGTGGGCGACAAGATGGCTGGGCGGCATGGAAATAAGGGAATCATTGCCAGGATCGCACCTGAAGAGGATATGCCGTTTCTCCCAGATGGAACACCGGTTGAGATTGTGCTGAACCCACTAGGTGTGCCATCTCGAATGAATGTTGGCCAGATACTAGAGACCCACTTGGGATGGGCAGGGAGGGTTCTGGGTTTTGAAGCTAAGACCCCTGTATTCCAAGGTGCGACCGAGAACGAGGTCGGAGGATTACTCAAATTGGCCGGCCTTAAGTGGGTTCATGACGCTTACGACCTAAAGGCTTCTCCTCCGGTGGGGTTAGGGGACATCGAAACACTTGTAGCGGTGACAGGGCAACTGCCAGTTGTCATGGCTGGTCCAGGAGGTGGAAATGGAAATGGTTCCGGCCCGGATGGTGAGACATATGGAATTGGACAGTCATTAGATGCCTATCTGTCACTGGCTACCAGTAAGAACCAGAAGAAATTTTTTGATCAACTGGGAGCATTTCTTGTGGAAGCCGGAGGTGAACTTGCTGCTCGTAAGGGAGAGAAACTTACAAACCTCTTCCCAGCTATCCAGAAACTGAAGGGACGTTCTACGATCCGATCCGGCCTTGAGGAAGCAGTCAATGAGTTGATGGAGCACTGCCAAATCTTACCCAATGGAAAGATTTGGCTCAGGGATGGACGTAGTGGTCGCCGCTTTGATCATCCAGTGACGGTTGGCGCGATCTACATGCTCAAGTTGAGCCATCTCGTAGATGACAAGATCCACGCACGCTCCATTGGACCATACTCTTTGGTCACTCAGCAGCCCCTGGCTGGTAAGGCGCAGTTTGGTGGTCAGCGCTTTGGTGAAATGGAGGTCTGGGCGCTTGAGGCATACGGGGCTGCGCACACGCTTCAAGAAATTCTTACCGTCAAGTCAGATGATGTACAAGGCCGCTCAAAGGTTTATGAAGCGATCGTCAAGGGTGATAACCTTCCGAAGCCTGGTATACCGGAGTCGTTTAACGTGCTTGTAAAGGAACTACAAGCCCTTGGTCTGAGTGTCACTTTGGGTGAGGAGAAATAAATGATTGATTTTCCTAGGACTAGGGATCAGGAAACTTCGGACATCAAGTACATACGAGTACGGCTTGCTTCCCCGGATGAGATACGGAATTGGTCTTTCGGCGAGGTAGTGAAGCCGGAAACGATCAACTATCGCTCATTTAAGCCTGAGCGGGACGGCCTATTCTGTGAGCGCATTTTTGGACCTGTGAAAGATTGGGAGTGCCACTGCGGTAAGTTCAAGAGGATTCGGTTTCGCGGGCATGTCTGCGACCGTTGCGGTGTCGAGGTGACGTTGTCGAAGGTGCGCCGAGAACGTATGGGTCATATCGAACTTGCGGTCCCAGTGGCCCACATATGGTTCTTTAAGACCCTGCCAAGCCAACTGGGTTATCTGCTTGGCATGTCATTACGTGACCTTGAGAAGGTGATCTACTACGCATCGTATGTCGTTACTCACCCGGGTAAACAGGACATTGATGGAGTAGCTGTAGAGTTTCAACAGCTCCTCGATGAAGACGAGTATTATGACTTGCGTGTTAAGGCACGCGATGAAGCGGACGAGGCGTTCAAAGCAGAAATCGGTGCAGAAGCTGCACGGACACTACTGGGGTTACTTGATACACCTGATAAGAAGATCAAGGATCGAAATGCGGATGGCAGGGGCCTTGACCGGCTTGCTGAATGGCTCCGACATGAAATCGTGACAGAGACTTCGCAGCACCGGAAGAAGAAGAAATTAAAGAGACTCAAAGTCGTTGATGCTCTTCGTAACTCTGGTAACACGCCTGAGAGTCGGAATCGCCCGGAGTGGATGATTCTTGACGTGATTCCAGTTATCCCCCCTGACCTGCGGCCGCTGGTTCCACTCGATGGCGGGAGGTTTGCAACTTCGGATCTCAACGACCTCTACCGGAGGGTTATCAACCGTAATAACCGGCTCAAAAAGCTGATCGATATGAAGGCTCCAGAGGTCATCCTCCGCAATGAGAAGCGGATGCTCCAAGAGGCTGTGGACGCTCTGTTTGATAATGGTCGGCGCTCGAAGGCCATACGGGGTCGTGGCAAGCGGCCGCTCAAGTCACTCAGTGACATGTTGAAGGGCAAGCAGGGACGTTTTCGGCAAAACTTACTGGGTAAGCGTGTGGACTACTCGGGCCGCTCAGTCATCGTAGTTGGACCTGAGCTTAAACTCCACCAATGTGGGCTTCCGAAAGCGATGGCGGTTGAGTTGTTTAAGCCATTCATCATACATGAGCTTGAGAAGCGTGGTGAGGCGGAGACGGTCAAGCGTGCAAAGAAGATTGTTGAGCAGAACGATCCAAAGGTTTATGAGGTTCTTGAGGATATAATCAAGGACCATCCCGTTCTACTAAATCGGGCTCCGACTCTGCATCGGCTGGGCATCCAAGCTTTCGAACCGGTCCTTGTCGAGGGTAAGGCAATCCGGATTCATCCTCTCGTGTGTGCGGCATTCAACGCCGACTTTGACGGTGATCAGATGGCGGTCCATGTACCTCTCTCGTTTGAGGCACAGCTCGAGGCCAGAGTCCTTATGCTGGCCTCAAACAATATCCTTCTACCATCTAATGGACGTCCCGTAGCCTCGCCAACACAGGATATGGTGATTGGCTTATACTATCTTACCAATCCCGGACTCCGTATCACGGATCTTGAACGGTTGGTAGAAGATCCCGGGGTACCGAAAGACCAACGCAGTAAAGCGGATGCAGAGCTCGATAAGCTCTATAAGGATGCACCTCGATTCTCTACTTATGGAGAGGTCGAGATGGCCGTCGCTCAGGAGTACCTGGTATTTGAGTCACTCGTTTGGTATTGGGTTGGTGAGCAGCACGGTGAGGAGAATGGTCACTGGATTAGAACTGCAGTAGGGCGGGTACTTTTCAATTCAATCGTGCCTGACGAACTAGGTTTCTTGAATAAAACATTTGGCAAGAAAGAACTTGGGGACCTTGTGTTTGACTGCTTTGAGAACACGAGTCTTGGAAAGACAACTGAATTTCTGGATCACTTAAAGAATTTCGGATTTCGCTACGCGACGATGGGCGGGATCAGCGTTGGAATCTCGGACCTTGAAGTGCCGCATGAGAAGGCAGCGATTCTGAAGGAAGCAGAGGAGGAGGTTGCGCGGTTCCAGAAAGCTTATGGGGATGGGTTTATCTCAAATGGTGAGCGCTACAACAAGGTCATTGATGTATGGACGCACGCCAACAACGATGTTGCGGACGCGATGGTTCAGCATCTAGAACGATCCAAAGATGGTTTCAATCCAGTCTACATGATGATGACGTCGGGTGCTCGTGGTAATAGGGACCAGATGCGCCAGCTTGCGGGGATGCGGGGTCTCATGGCAAAGCCACAAAAGAAGTTAACAGGTGGAATTGGTGAGATCATTGAAAGCCCAATCAAGGCGAATTTCCGTGAAGGCCTCTCTGTAGTTGAATATTTCATCTCTACCCACGGAGCCCGGAAAGGTCTGGCGGATACCGCCCTGAAAACTGCTGATGCAGGGTATCTGACAAGACGTCTGGTCGATGTTGCACAAGATGTAACGGTTGCAACGGAAGACTGTGGCACAATCCTCGGACTTGAGATGACCGCGCTGAAGGAAGGCGAGGATATCATAGAACCGTTGGCTGACCGTATCGCCGGTAACGCAGCTCTAGAGGACATCTACGACCCGATCGACGGCGAGTTGCTTGTGAAAGCTGGTGTGTTGATCGATGAGGATACGGCGAATCTTATTGAGGATGCAGGCTTGCAGATGGCCCGCATTCGATCAGTTCTAACGTGTGAGTCGAAGCGGGGAATCTGCCAGATGTGCTATGGCAGAAACCTTGCGACAATGAAGCCGGTAGATATTGGGGAGGCTGTGGGTATCCTTGCTGCACAGTCGATCGGAGAGCCTGGTACCCAGCTGACACTGCGCACCTTCCATATTGGTGGAACAGCTGCCCGCATTGCTGCCCAGACACAGCGTAAGTCGAAAATAGATGGAGTTGTGGAGCTTGACCGCGTTACGACTGTGACGACACCTGATAAAAAACAAATCATCACTTCACGTGAGGGTCAGATTCTCCTTAAGACCAGCGAAGGTGGCGTTCGGAGCCGTCTATCGGTTCCATATGGAGCGAACCTGGCGGTCAAGGAAGGTCAGGCGATCGAATCTGGTGATTTATTGTTCAGCTGGGACCCGTACACAGAGCCGATTGTTGCGGATGTGAAGGGTGTGGTGAGGTTCATTGACATCGTTGATGAACAAACGATGCGTGAAGAGCTTGATGAATCCACCGGTCGCCGACAGATGACCATCATTGAGGATCGCGAGAAAAAGCTCCACCCAACGATCCAAATCCAGAAGAAGACGAAAAAAGATGAAAAACAAAGAGAGTTTATTGTGCCGGTTGGCGCGCAGCTCACAGTACGCGACGGCGACGAGATAAATCCCGGCGACATCATTGCCAAGATTAGCCGTGAGGTGTATAAAACCCGCGATATTACTGGCGGCCTACCGCGGGTGGCCGAACTCTTTGAGGCACGTAGACCGAAGGACCCCGCTGTCATCACAGAGATCGATGGTGTAGTGTCTTTCGGAGGGATCAAGAGAGGAAAGCGTGAGGTTCACGTAACCCCAGAGATGGGCGATCATCGGACCTACCCTGTTCCTGTGGGCAAGCACATGCGAGTGCATGAGGAGGACCGTGTCCGGGCAGGTGACCGGCTGAGTGAGGGCCCGATCAACCCACATGATATCCTTGCTATCAAAGGGCCCAGGGCAGTTCAAGAATACTTGCTAAACGAGATCCAAGAGGTCTATCGGTTGCAGGGTGTAAAGATCAACGACAAACATATCGGTGTGATTGTTAGACAGATGCTCCAAAAGGTGCGTGTAATGAACTCAGGCGACACGGATCTTCTTGAGGGAGAGAACGTTGACCGCCGAGAGTTCCGGTCTGTGAACGAGAACGCAATTGAAGAGGGTTCGAAGCCAGCGCGCTCCGAGCCACTACTGCTAGGAATCACGAAAGCCAGCCTCACGACCGAATCGTTCATTTCTGCGGCGTCATTCCAGGAGACAACACGGGTACTTACTGATGCTGCGGTGCGAGGAGCTAATGATGAACTCAGGGGCTTAAAAGAGAATATCATAATTGGACAGCTAATACCTGCAGGTACTGGTGTCCATCGCTATGATGAGGTGGAGTTCATGGTTGAGCAGTCCTATTATGACGAAGAGATCATCCCGCTCACGGAGGACGAAGAATTGGTGTCGGGACTGACCACCGGAAAATAGGTGCCTCGTGAACTTGTCTGGAAAGCTCTGTG
>DCAZ01000137.1:20342-20914 GCA_002313925.1 Gemmatimonadales bacterium UBA1120 | reverse complement strand
CCCGTCTTACTTTTTCGATAGAACCCAAGACCTTCAAGGGCTAGTGGAGCGTAAATCTAGGCACAGTTCTTCTTTCGGAAATTGACTGATGTGTTTTGCCATGACCCTTGAAACACCGCTCAATGAAGCGGAATTCGCCGTTGACACCATCTTAGCCCTTTTCTATTTTTTTCTGCTATAGTTTGAACGGGTACTCTCAATCAAAGGTGAGCTACCCTTCGATGCGCCGAGAGGCGCGTTTTTTTTCAAGATCATGAGGTTGTGGACTACCACCTAATGCCGACGATCAATCAGCTAGTTAGGAAGGGCCGGAAGGCAGTTCAGAAAAAGAACAAAGCTCCAGCCCTGCAACGGAACCCGCAAAAGCGGGGGGTATGCACACGTGTATATACTACGACTCCCAAGAAGCCGAATTCCGCATTGCGGAAAGTGGCTAGAGTGCGCCTTACTAATGGCTTTGAAGTGACCGCGTATATCGGTGGGGAAGGTCACAACCTCCAGGAGCACTCGATCGTTCTCATCCGCGGTGGTCGTGTGAAGGATCTTCCGGGTGTGCGGTATCATATCATACG
>DCAZ01000137.1:0-20007 GCA_002313925.1 Gemmatimonadales bacterium UBA1120 | reverse complement strand
ACGCTAGACGCATCCGGAGTAAGTGACCGAAGGCAGGGTCGTTCCAAGTACGGCGCTAAACGGCCAAGGTAAGGCTGATTTCGAATGAGCCGCCGTTCACAAGCTGAAAAAAGGGAGACCCCTCCCGACGCTCGGTTTCAGTCTCCCGCCGTCACCAAGTTCATCAACAACTTGATGTTTGATGGTAAGAAATCAGTGGCGGAGAAAATTTTCTATGATGCGATTGAGATTGTTGAAAAGCGTTCAGGCGAGTCGGGCCTGGAGGCTTTTGAGAAGGCGTTGAGCAATGCTAAGCCCGCTCTCGAAGTGAAAAGCCGTAGGGTGGGTGGGGCGACGTACCAAGTTCCGATTGAAGTTCGACCGGAAAGGCGCACGGCGCTTGCTACGCGCTGGCTTATAGGATTTGCACGAGCTCGTTCTGAAAAGAGTATGGCTGAACGCCTAGCGGGAGAGTTTCTAGCCGCGAGTCGTGGCGAGGGTAACACCGTAAAAAAGAAAGAGGACACACACCGGATGGCAGAGGCGAACAAGGCGTTTGCCCACTACCGCTGGTAGAGATCACCGTAAGGATTTAAAGACGAAAAATTAGGGACGCGATGGCCTCTCTATTGAGGGAGAGGCCCTCTCCGATCACAGGAGCGCGGATGACTGTTAACCCATCAGAGGGTTACAGCGGCAAATGTCGTGCTCTTTTTTTTGTGCCCAAAGGCGATGATGAACTTAGTACTCGAGATAGAAAGGATTGGGAGAGAAGGACACAGATAGATGCCTAGGATTACCCCACTGCCGCAGCTTCGAAATATTGGCATTATGGCGCACATTGATGCCGGTAAGACGACGACTACCGAACGTATCCTGTTCTATACAGGACGCGTGCACCGGGTAGGTGAAGTACATCATGGTGCGGCGACTATGGACTGGATGGAGCAAGAACAGGAGCGTGGGATCACGATCACATCTGCCGCGACTACCTGCTATTGGCATCGTCTAGACACTGATTACCGGATCAATATCATCGATACCCCCGGCCACGTAGACTTTACAGCTGAAGTTGAACGTTCCCTGCGTGTACTAGATGGTGCAGTCGCTGTTTTTTGTGCTGTGGGTGGTGTCGAGCCACAGTCTGAAACTGTTTGGAGACAGGCGGACCGCTACACCGTGCCGAGGATTGCCTTGGTAAACAAGATGGACAGAATCGGTGCGGACTTTGGGAATGTTGTAGAGATGATGAAGGACCGACTGGGCGCGAATGCTTATCCTGTGCAGTACCCCCTTGGCGAGGGAGAGCTGTTCACGGGGGTAGTAGATATCGTAGAGCGTAAATCCATCATTTACGAAGATGAAATGGGCTCGGAGTTCACAGAGAGTGAGATTCCAGACGCCCTTAAGGACGAGGTCGAAGAGCTACGCCAAGCGTTACTTGAGGCGGCGATTGAGCATGATGATGACTTGATTGAGAAGTACCTGGATGGAGAAGAGCTTACGAATAATGAATTCCGGCACGCTATCAGGGCGGCAACCATCAAAGGGGCCATTTTCCCTGTCTTCTGTGGATCCGCCTTTAAGAACAAGGGGATTCAGGCTCTTCTCGATGGTGTGATTGACTATTTGCCGTCGCCAGTTGACGTCCCCGCAATTCAGGGGCACCTGCCTCAGCAGGACGAGATCCTTGAGACTCGTGAAGCGAATGATGACGCTCCTTTTGCGGCGTTGGCTTTCAAGATTGCCACCGACCCATATGTAGGAAAATTAACTTTTTTCCGCGTTTACTCAGGTTCGCTTCCTTCCGGTAGCTACGTGTATAACGCTACTAAAGGAAAACGAGAACGCGTTGGCCGAATTCTTCAAATGCACGCCAACAAGCGAGAAGTGCGGGAAGAGGTATTTGCTGGGGATATTGCTGCGGCAATTGGTCTCAAGGCCGTGAAAACTGGAGACACGCTCTGCCTTGAGACAGACCAGATTATTTTGGAAGCGATGAAGTTCCCGGAGCCAGTAATCGCTGTAGCGATTGAGCCCAAAACGAAAGCTGATCAAGACAAACTGGGGAGCGGTCTCGGGAAGCTTGCCGATGAGGACCCAACTTTCCGAGTCCATACAGATCCGGAGACCAACCAGACGATTATCTCAGGCATGGGTGAACTCCACCTCGAGATCATCGTAGACCGCCTTAAGCGAGAATTTGATGTCGAAGCGAATGTGGGCAGGCCGCAGGTAGCTTATCGAGAGACAATTCGAAGCCGGGCGGAAAAAATTGAAGGTAAGTTTGTGCGCCAGAGCGGCGGGCGTGGACAGTATGGACACGTGGTGATCAACATTGAACCGGGCAAGCCGGGAACAGGTTTTGTTTTTGAGGACAAGGTGGTTGGTGGGAGCATCCCACGTGAGTACATCAGTTCAGTCGAGGCTGGTATTCGCGAATCGCTTGATTCGGGCGTGATAGCTGGTTACCCAATAATCGATGTGAAGGTCGAGCTTATTGATGGATCTTCTCACGACGTAGACTCAAGTGAGATGGCATTCAAGATCGCTGGATCCCTGGCACTCAAGAACGGGATCAAGAAAGCAACCCCAGTTCTTTTGGAGCCTGTAATGGATGTGGAAGTCGTAACGCCAGCTGACTATATGGGTGATATCATTGGGGACTTATCTTCGCGCAGAGGGAAAGTTGGTGGCATGACTGAGCGGGCCGGGGCACGAGTCATTGGAGCGTCAGTGCCTTTGGGCGAGATGTTCGGTTACTCAACCACTCTTCGATCACTAAGTCAGGGCCGGGCAGTATTCACTATGCAGTTTGCACATTATGAAGAAGTGCCTCAGTCAAAGGCGACTGAGATTATGGCCGCTAATGGCAACTCACATTAACAGACTGATAACGCATAACCTGAAGCAGAGGGATGAGTGATGGCTAAGCAAACATTCGAACGTACGAAGCCACATGTGAACGTAGGAACGATTGGTCACGTGGATCACGGCAAGACGACGTTAACTGCAGCGATCACGGTGTCGCAGTCGAAGAAGTGGGGTGGAGATGTGGTTGCGTTTGATGAGATCGATAAGGCTCCGGAGGAACGGGAGCGAGGGATCACGATCGCGACTGCGCACGTGGAGTATGAGACGGAGAACCGCCACTATGCACACGTAGATTGTCCTGGTCACGCTGACTACGTGAAGAACATGATCACGGGAGCAGCACAGATGGATGGGGCGATTGTGGTGGTGAGTGCTGCCGATGGCCCCATGCCACAGACGCGGGAACATATTTTGTTGGCCCGGCAGGTGAATGTGCCTTACATCGTCGTGTTCATGAATAAGGTCGACATGGTAGATGATGATGAGCTGCTGGAACTAGTGGAACTAGAGGTTCGGGAATTGCTAAGCGAATACGATTTTCCTGGTGACGACATACCTGTGGTCCAGGGTTCTGCACTGAAGGCCTTGGCGGCTGGGGGTGAAGGTCCGGACGCCGAGTGTGTGCAGGATCTAATGGACGCGATCGACAGCTATATACCAGAACCTAAGCGTGACATCGACAAGCCGTTCTTGATGCCAGTAGAGGATGTATTCAGCATCACGGGACGGGGCACGGTGGCGACGGGTCGGATCGAGCGTGGAGTGGTTAAGAAGGGTGAGGAAGTGGAGTTGGTGGGGATGACCGATGAGAGCCGTAAGACGGTAGTAACCGGAGTCGAGATGTTTCGGAAGTTGCTGGACCAGGGGCAGGCAGGTGACAATGCAGGCCTGCTGCTTCGTGGTGTAGGCAAGGAGGAGATTCAGCGCGGGCAGGTATTAGCGAAGCCGGGTTCGATTACACCCCATACGAAGTTCAAGGCTGAAGTGTACGTGCTAACGAAGGATGAGGGAGGGCGTCATACGCCCTTCTTCAATGGGTACCGACCACAGTTCTACTTCCGTACAACAGACGTGACCGGTGCGGCAGAATTGCCTGAGGGTGTAGAGATGGTGATGCCTGGTGATAACGTGCAGATGGAAGTGGAACTGATCACACCGATTGCGATGGATCCTGAACTTCGGTTCGCGATCCGCGAGGGTGGACGCACCGTCGGCGCTGGCGTCGTAACCGAAATCCTCAAATAAAGATGAGAGAACACATATACACGTCCTTGGGGCACCAAGTCCAAGTAAAGGGTTGAAATGGCTGACCGAATTCGGATTCGATTGAAGGCTTTTGATCACTGGGTGATTGATCAGACTGCCGCGGATATTGTGCGCACAGCACAAACCTCCGGTGCGACAGTCCGGGGGCCTATTCCACTTCCGACTCGTCGGCAGCGCTGGACGGTTCTCCGCTCACCGCACATCGACAAGAAGAGTCGGGAACAGTTTGAAATGAGGACACACAAGAGACTTATTGACATCATCGATAGCCGTCCGCAGACGATTGACGCGCTAACCAAGCTCGATCTTCCAGCTGGTGTGGATGTCGAGATCAAGGTCGACTGAGGGAGAACTACAGATATGCCTGGGTTGATTGGAAAGAAGATTGGTATGACGCGCATCTTCAGTGAAGAAGGGTTTCAGATTCCGGTGACTGTGATCGAAGCCGGTCCGTGCCCTGTCGTTCAGGTAAAATCGGAAGATGGAGACGGATACCATGCGATTCAGCTTGGGTTCGGTTCAAAGAAGGCGAAGAGAGCGTCGCAGGCAGAAATAGGACATGCTGCCACTGCAGGATTGGAAGCAGCTCCCCGTCTGCTGCGGGAATTCTCAATCGAGGATGGTGCGGAGTATGAGGTAGGCCAAGAGCTTACAGTGGAGCAATTTGAAGCAGGTGATCGGGTGAAGGTTACCGGCCGATCTAAGGGACGGGGTTTCCAAGGTGTCGTTAAGAGGCACGGATTTGCCATGCGGCCCGCATCACACGGACACCCGATGTCTCGCATCCCCGGTTCAATGGGTCCCGGGACAGATCCATCCCGGGTTATTAAGGGCAAGAAGCTCCCGGGGCGTATGGGTGGAACCCGCACGACGATAACAAACCTACAGGTTGTGCGCGTTGATGAAGAAAAAAACCTTCTTTTTGTTAAGGGTGGCGTTCCGGGTGCACGGAATGGCTATGTTATGGTCTCGAAATGACGGCGATATTCAAAGCCCGCTACTACAAGGCTGACGGTAAGAAAGGAAGGGCTCGAACACTTCCTGCTCCGCTCTTCAATGGTATCGTGAATGAGGGTGTCATGCATCGGGCAGTAAAGGCCTATCTCGCGAATCAGCGACAAGGTACTGCTGCTGCCAAAACCCGCTCAGATGTCGCTGGTGGTGGTCGAAAGCCTTGGCGTCAGAAAGGCACAGGTCGTGCCCGAGCGGGAACGATCCGATCTCCGATCTGGGCGGGCGGTGGCATCGCGTTCCCACCCATACCGCATTCTTGGCGCCAACGAGTCCCCAAGAAGGTTAAAACGTTGGCTAGGCATTCAGCACTCAATGACAGGGCAGAGAATGACCGAGTGGTAATAGCAGATCTGCCTGAGATGAAGTCTCCGAAGACTCGTGACCTCGTTGCGTTTGTAAGTGCTATAGATGTGCCTGGTAAAGTGCTTCTCCTTACTGACGGCGTGAATAAGAACCTATATCTCTCGTCTCGGAATCTCTCCACAGTCTCAGTGGTTCCTTTCGGAGAGGAGTCAGTCTACGACGTCCTTTGGGCGCACACCGTTCTGATTGAGCGGGGTGCGCTAGAGACCAACCCTAGCCTTAAGGAATCTGAAGAGAGCGATCTTGAACTCGATTCCTCTAACGAGGGAGGTGACAATGCGTGAGGCTTACGATGTGATTTACGCTCCGGTCATCACCGAGAAGAGTTCCCGTCAGATGGAGTCTTCGAACATCTACACATTCATCGTAAATAAAGACGCCAATAAGATTGAAATCGGTCAAGCAATAGAGAAACTCTGGGACGTGACTGTGAAGGATGTTAGGACTATGAGGTATTCAGGTAAGACAAAGCGCTCCCAGATGGCTCGATTAGCTCGCAATGCTGGTACCCCCGGCCGTCGTCCTTCCTTTAAGAAAGCGGTTATACAACTAACGGAAGGCGATCACATTGAGCTTTACGAGGCAGATTGATCATGGGTATCAAGAAATTTAAGCCGCTCACACCTGGCCAACGCACCCGCTCAATCCTTGATAACGAAGTGCTCACAAGGAAGGGACCTGAACGTTCTCTCACTGAGTCGCTAAGCTCTAGTGGCGGCCGCAATCACCATGGCCATATCACTGTCCGCCGCCGGGGCGGTGGGCACAAGCGCAAATACCGCCGAATTGACTTCAAGCGAAACAAGTTGGATGTGCCGGGTGTGGTGGCTCACATTGAATACGATCCCAACCGTACCGCGAATATCGCATTGATACATTACACTGACGGAGACAAGCGCTACATCTTGCACCCCGAGGGGCTCAAGGTCGGCGATCAGATTATGGCAGGACCAACGGCAGATATACTTGTTGGTTCTGCGATGCCGCTTGAACTCGTGCCACTTGGTACTTCTGTTCACAACGTTGAGCTCAAGTCTGGGAAGGGTGGCCAGCTCGCGAGGTCGGCAGGTGCTTCTGTTCAGGTTGTAGCTAAGGAGGGAGCTTTCGTAACGGTGCGTCTTCCGTCCACTGAAGTAAGGCGTATCAGAAAAGACTGTATGGCTACGATCGGTGAAGTTGGAAATTCCGACCATGAATTGACCGTGATTGGCAAAGCAGGTGCCAATCGTTGGAGGGGTAAGCGTCCTAAGGTTCGAGGTGTTGCGATGAACCCCGTTGACCATCCCTTAGGGGGCGGCGAGGGTCGTGCCTCAGGCGGGCGTCCTCCTGTATCCCCTTGGGGTAAACCGGAGGGTCGTAAGACTCGCAACAAGAAGAAGGAATCAACTAAATATATCGTGCGCGGTCGCAAGCGCGGTAAAGCAACGAAGTAGGAGTAATGTATGCCTCGTAGCGTAAAGAAGGGTCCGTTCATTAATGAGAAGCTTCTTCTCCGTGTTCAGGTAATGAATGCTCGAAATGAGAAGAAAGTCATAAAGACGTGGTCCCGTGCATCTACCATCTCTCCGGAATTCGTGGGACACACGTTGGCTGTCCACAACGGTAACAAATTCATCCCTGTGTACATCACGGAGAACATGGTTGGACACAAGCTCGGTGAGTTCGCACCAACACGACTATTCCGTGGGCATGGTGGCCGATTTGCCGACAAGCGGTCTGGGCCAAGATAAGAGTTATGAAAGCTAGAGCGATAGCGAGATTCGTCAGGATGAGCCCTCGAAAGGTCAGGCTGGTTATTGACCAGATCCGAGGGAAATCTGTGAATGAAGCGTACGGGATTCTCCAATATTCAAAAAAGGGAGCCGCTGAGCCGGTGGGGAAGACTCTCCGCTCCGCGGTAGCAAACGCACAGGTCAAGTCACAGGATGGTGGCACTTTGGTCGACATTGATGATTTAATGGTTCGTCAAGCATATGTCGACGAGGGTCCTACCCTGCGCCGTTGGCGTGCGCGTGCTCAGGGCAGGGCTTCGCCGATCCGCAAGCGTACGAGCCACATCACAGTGGTTGTCGACACAAAGGAAGTTTAGGAGATATGGGACAAAAGGTTCACCCAATTGGGTTTAGGCTCGGAATCGTCAAGGACTGGACATCTCGCTGGTACGCCGAACGAGATTTCCCCCGCCTGCTCAAGGAAGATGAGACGATCCGGCAGTACCTCCGACGGCGGTTAGCCCATGCTGCATTAGCTCGTGTGGATATCGAACGGAAGCCCAGCAAGATTGTGGTCACTCTCAATACTGCTAGGCCTGGGGTTGTGATCGGCAAGCGTGGGGCTGAGGTCGATAAGTTACGTGAAGAACTGGCGATGCTCACTAATGCAGAGATTTCTGTTAACGTCGAGGAAATAAAACGCCCCGAAGTAAACGCGTATCTCGTTGCGGAAAATGTTGCACATCAGCTTCGTCAGAGAATCTCATTCCGACGTGCCATGAAACGTGCTGTTCAAGCTGCTGTCCGTTCTGGTGCCAAGGGAATAAGGATCCAATGTGCCGGTCGTTTGGGTGGAGCTGAGATTGCCAGGACTGAAGGCTACAACGAGGGCAGGGTTCCTCTGCATACGTTGCGAGCAGATATCGACTATGCGCAGGTGACCGCGCACACAACCTATGGATGTGTCGGTGTGAAATGCTGGATCTTCAATGGTGAAGTCGTCGAAGATCGCCGAGGGCGCACCTACTCCACAGGGAGCTCATAGGGATGCTGTCACCAAAGCGAGTAAAGCACCGGAAGACCCATAAAGGTCGGATGCGAGGTATGGCTCATCGGGGTAGTAAGGTCTCTTTCGGTGAATATGGACTGCAGGCACTCGAGCCAACCTGGATATCTAATCGTCAGATCGAATCAGCCCGTGTCGCGATGACCCGCCATATCAAGCGTGGAGGCAAGGTCTGGATTCGAATTTTTCCGGATAAACCGATTACGCAGAAGCCCGCCGAGACCCGAATGGGGAAAGGGAAGGGTCACCCCGAGGGTTGGGTTGCGGTGGTCAAGCCGGGACGCATCCTGTTCGAGCTAGAGGGAGTCGACGAAACGACTGCGCAACGCGCAATGGAACTCGCAGCGGCCAAGCTCCCCATCAAGTGCCGTTTCGTGGCACGCGACCGGCAACTGTAGGAGAAGAGAATGAAAGCTGAAGAAATCCGTGACTGGGACGAGGTCGAGATTGAAGCGCGGCTCAAGGAGTTGAGGGAAGAGCAATTCAAGCTGCGATTTCAGCTTTCGATGATGGAGCTCGAAAACCCCAATCTTTGCCGTCAAGTCAGACGCGATATCGCCAGGCTTGAGACGGTTAAAAAGGAACGTGAATTGACCGCCACAGAGTCCAACCAAATACCGGAAGAAGCATGAGCGAGGAAGCTAAGGGTGATAATGGCATGGAACACGTAGAGGACGCAGCTAGCCCTACTGACTCCGCAGAGTCCCCTTCAGTGGAGATGGCTGTTAGCAATGACCGTAGCCACAGAAAGGAACGAACGGGTGTCGTTATTGGAGATAGGGCGGACAAAACAATTACAGTGATGGTAGAACGACGCTTCTCACATCCTCTTTATGGGAAGGGTGTGAAGCGCAGTAAGCGGTATCATGTCCACGATGAGAGCAACGCTTGCAGAGTTGGGGATATAGTGCGGATCGTTGAGACCCGACCTTTATCGAAGACGAAACGCTGGCGCTTGCTTGAGACGCTTGGGCGAAAGGCCTAAGGGTAAGATAGAGGAACTGAGTCATGATCCAACAGGAATCGATCCTAAGAATTACCGACAACACGGGTGCGAAATCAGCGCTTTGTATCAGGGTTCTGGGTGGTTCGAAACGCAGATATGCGGGGGTTGGAGATGTGATCGTTGTAACCATAAAGGATGCAATACCGAACGCTGCAATAAAAAAAGGTGAGGTAGTGGAAGCTGTTGTGGTGCGGACTGCCAAGGAGACAAGACGTAAGGATGGCAGCTATATCCGATTTGAGGACAATGCAGCAGTGCTCATCAACCAGCAGGGCGAGCCCCGTGGTACCCGTATCTTTGGTCCCGTCGCGCGCGAGCTACGTGAAAAGAAATACATGAAAATTGTTTCCCTGGCTCCTGAGGTGCTCTGATGCCCAGTACGAAATGTCAGATCATGAAAGGAGATAGGGTCCGTGTCATTCGCGGTAATGATCGTGAAACAGAAGGGAATGTTCTCGAGGTGATCAAAGATACCGGACAAGTTCGTGTCGAAGGCGTGAACATGCGCAAGCGCCACACACGGCCCAGTGAGGCGAATCCCGATGGTGGAATCATCAGCTTTGAGGCCCCGATAAATATTTCAAATGTGATGCTAATCGACCCAGCAACAGATGAGCCAAGTAGGGTGCGGGTTCGGGTAGAGGAAGATGGAATTAAAGAGAGGATTGCGGTCAAGAGCGGCAATCCCATCCCACGGCCACAATAACTTTGCTCTTGAGTATCTAGGCAGATCATGGAACCGCGTCTAAAGACTCATTACGAGAATCATGTCCGCCCCAAACTCCTTGAGGAATTTGGGTTCGTGAACCCACATCAGATTCCTAGGGTGGTTAAGGTAGTATTGAATGTTGGAGTGGGAGATGCGTCACGAGATCAAAAGTTACTCGAGAGTGCAATTGATGAGCTGGGCATCATCTCCGGCCAAAAACCGCTTATGAATCGAGCCCGCAAATCAATCTCGAACTTTCAGCTCCGAGAAGGGATGCCCGTGGGAGCTTCAGTGACTTTACGGCGGCAGAAGATGTGGTTCTTCCTAGATCGTCTGATTAATACGACAATTCCTCGTATTAGAGATTTTAGAGGACTTAAATCGCGCTCGTTCGACGGTCGTGGTAACTACACCATGGGAATCCTTGAACAGATTGTTTTCCCTGAAATTGATTATGACAAGGTGCGCAAGATCCATGGTATGGATATTACCGTGGTTACATCTACGAATGACAATGCTGAGGGACGCGCCCTGCTACGTGAGCTGGGCTTCCCTTTCCGCGGGACTGTACCGGTTCAGATCGGTGCAACTGCTTAAATAGAGAGAACTCCGAATGGCCAGAAAGGCGCTCATTGAAAAGGCAAAACGGACCCCAAAATTTGGGGTTCGGCAACGTAATCGTTGTCAACGATGCGGTAGACCGCGTGCTTTCCTCCGCAAGTTTGGGATATGTAGAATTTGTTTCCGAGAAATGGCACTTCGGGGGGAGATCCCTGGTGTTCGCAAATCGAGTTGGTAAGGGAGTATCAATAAGATGATGACTGATCCTATCGCGGACCTGCTGACACGCATCCGGAATGCAGGACAGGCAGCGCACAAGTGGGTGGATGTACCTGTATCTAAAATGAAGATCGAGATCGTAAAGCTATTACAGGAGAGTCATTTCGTTCACGGACACAAAGTCCTTGCCGATGGCCGTTTCGGAGTGCTGCGCGTTTACCTTAAGTACCATGAAGACAAGCCTGTTATCCGCCACCTTGAGCGCGTCTCGCGACCGGGCCGACGGCACTACGTCAGTAAAGATGAAATCCCTCGTGTTAGGAATGGTCTTGGGATGGCCATCCTCTCAACATCAACGGGAATGCTATCTGATCGCACCGCTCGCCAGCAGGGTGTAGGTGGTGAAGTCTTGGCGCTCATCTGGTAGAGCGGAAACGAGAGAGAACGAAACCATGTCACGTATCGGGAAGATGCCCGTTTCACTCCCCAAGGGAGTCGAGACCACTGAAGTGGAAGGCACGCTAAGTGTTAAGGGACCGAAAGGGTCACTGACCATGGAAGTTCACCCAGATATGAAGATCGCAATAGAGGATGACGAACTACGTGTCGAGCGACCCTCAGATCAGAAGGAACACAGGGCTTTGCACGGGCTTACGCGTTCACTAATCCAAAACATGGTAACCGGGGTAACCCATGGATTCACTAAGACGCTTGAGATCATCGGCGTCGGTTATCGCGCTGACCCCAAGGCTAGTGGGATAACGCTTAAGTTGGGGTACAGTCACTCCATCGACTATTTACCGGATAATGGGATAACGCTCGAATGCCCAAATCAGACAACAATTGTAGTGCAGGGTATAGATAAGCAAAAAGTCGGACAGGCCGCAGCTGAGATCCGTTCGTTCCGGCCTCCTGAGCCTTACAAGGGAAAGGGCATCCGTTACCAGGGAGAACATGTGCGACGCAAGGCCGGTAAGACAGCTGGAGCGAGCGCATGATTAAGCAGAGTAAGCTTAGGAAAAGCAAAAGTCTCCAACGCATGCGTAGGCACCATCGCGTAAGAGACAAGATCAGAGGCACGGCGCAACGCCCTCGCCTGGTTGTGTTTCGCTCACTCAAGAACATTGAAGGACAGCTTGTCAATGACGATCTTGGTCGGACATTGATCGGTCTCTCCACACTATCGGAAGAACTCACGGGGTTTAGCGCAGAGAGCAAGAATCCGCGAGTTGAGCATGCGCATGCAGCTGGAAAATTGCTGGCTGAGCGCGCCAAGAAGCAGGGAATCGACACCGTGGTTTTCGATCGCGGTGGATACAAATACCATGGTCGGGTGCAGGCTTTTGCCGAGGGTGCCCGTGAGGGAGGTCTGAAGTTCTGATGCCGAGGGATTCAAAGAAGAAAAAACCAAACAGGAATCGAGAAAGTGATCTCGTTGAGAATGTCATTTTTATCAATCGGGTCGCGAAAGTCGTGAAGGGTGGCAGGAGGTTCTCTTTCTCTGCTCTTGTCTCGGTTGGAGACAAAAAGGGGAATGTTGGGATTGCGCTTGCAAAGGCGAATGAAGTTGCTGAGGCGATCCGAAAATCATTTGAGAAAGCTCGCAGGAACATGGTGAAAGTACCTATCCAGAATGGGACACTCCCGCACGAGATCATCGGTCGCTGGGGGGCTGGAAGAGTTCTTTTGCGTCCGGCAGCTCCTGGCACAGGTGTGATTGCAGGAGGCCCAGTGCGTGCGGTGCTTGAGGCTGCGGGAGTGACTGATGTTCTCACAAAGAGTCTCGGTACGAACAACCCGATTAACGTTGTAAGAGCAACTATGAACGGTTTAAGTGAGTTAGTCACAGCCGAACGGGCAGCTGAAGAGCGTGGAGTACCAGTTGAGGCTATTGGGGTGATCCACCGTGGCTAAAAAGAAGAAGTCCAGGCTGAAAATCACGCAAACGCGTAGTGGTATAGGGCGTCAGCACAAACATCGTCGTACCCTCAGAGCATTAGGGATCAAACGCCATCAACAGAGTGTGGTTCACGAAGATTCACCCGCCATCAGAGGTATGATTAGTCAAATCTCCTTTATGGTGGATGTACATGAGGTAGAGGGTTAATTCATGGCAGAGCTACACGATCTTACTCCGAACTCAGGTTCAAGCCGGAATCGTAAACGTGTTGGGCGGGGGCCTGGCTCAGGCTCGGGCAAGACTTCCGGCCGCGGTCAAAAAGGTCAGAAATCGAGATCCGGTGGTCGAATTCGAAGAGACTTTGAGGGTGGTCAGATGCCTCTTACGAGGCGGATACCCAAGCGAGGCTTCAAGAATTTCAACCGTGTTGAATATCAGGTTGTGAATATTCGGGACCTCGAACGTTGTGATGGAGATATCAATCCTGATTCTCTAAGGCAAGCAGGTTTGATCAGTTCGCTTCGAAAACCGGTCAAGATTCTTGGTCAAGGGGAGATTGATCAGGCTTTCTCGGTTACCGCACACAAGTTCAGCCATACTGCCCAGACAAAGATTGAGGCTGCAGGCGGTAGTGTCTCATTGATCACGGCAGGTGTGAGGGAAGCTTCGTAGCGTGTCGACTCCTGCGAAGAACGTAGCCGGCCTCTTCCGTGCTCCAGAGCTCAAGGAAAAGGTCCTCTTCACCTTGTTTATCCTCCTCATCTATCGGCTCGGATCCCACATTACGGTTCCTAGTTTGGATGTCGGTGCTCTACGCCAGCAGTTCGGTCAACTCCAGGACACGTTTTTTGGCATCTACGACATGTTTGTCGGGGGAGGGTTGTCCCGTGCTACAATCTTGGCACTCGGGATTATGCCCTACATCTCGGCGAGTATCATGTTTCAATTGCTCGCAGCGGTTTTCCCAACGATTGAGAAGCTCCAAAAAGAGGGTGAAGAAGGCCGTAAGAAACTGACCCAGTGGACCCGATATACCACAGTCGTCCTGTCTGCTGCTCAGGCTTACGGTTATTCGGCCTTTCTCCAAGCGATTCCGGGCGCGGTTACTAACCCAGGCTCCTTATTCACATTCACGACGGTTACGACGCTTACGGTCGGCGCAATTTTCGTGATGTGGCTCGGAGAGCAAATCACCGAGCATGGGATTGGTAATGGCATGTCTCTGATGATCTTTTTCTCGATCATCCAGACTTTCCCTGCAGCTATTGTGCGTACTTGGGAATCGTTCCGGCTCGGAGAGATCGGTGCTTTTTCACTTGCCGCTCTCGTGGCAGTAATCGTAGTTATAACAGCAGGGGTGGTGGCTATGACCCTGGCCGCCCGAAAGATCCCGATACAGATCCCGCGGAAAGTTGTTGGACGTGGGCGTATCCGAGAAGGTCAAAAGAGCTTTATCCCACTGCGTGTAAACTCTGCAGGTGTGATGCCGATCATTTTTGCTCAGTCCTTCATCGTGGTTCCAGGAACGGCAGCAGCATTTGTGGATTGGGAACCGCTCACTGTCATCAATGAAATTTTCGCCCCCCAAACCTGGGGGTACTATATCACCTACGGGGTCCTGATTGTCTTCTTCACGTACTTTTATACGGCAATCATATTCAACCCAATTGACCTAGCTGAGAACCTAAAGAAGCAAGGTGGATTTATTCCAGGTGTGAAGCCGGGCGCTCGCACCGCAGAGTACATTGATCGAGTGCTTACTCGTGTGACACTACCCGGTTCTTTCTTCCTTGCAGGTATAGCGCTCGTGCCCTTTTGGATTTTTGATATTTTCAATATCACGACCTTTTTCTTCGGTGGGACGAGCCTCCTGATTGTCGTAGGAGTTGGGCTCGACACAGTTCAGCAAGCCCAGCAGCATCTGATGCTTCGCCACTATGATGGTTTTATGAAGAAGGGTCGGGTGAAGATGCGTGGCCGCCAACGGTATATGTGATGGTCGTTATCCTCCTGGGCCCACCGGGCGTAGGGAAGGGCACTCAGGCCGTACGACTCATCGATTCTGTTGGGGGCGAGCACATATCGACGGGTGATCTTTTGCGTGAAGCTTGCCGGGATGGCACTGATTTGGGCCTAGAGGCTCAAGGGTTCATGGATAAGGGCGAACTAGTGCCCGACTTATTGATCTTGGATTTAATCCGAGATCATCTAAGCACCATGGATTCTGAAACGAGTATAGTGTTCGATGGATTTCCTCGGACGATTGCTCAAGCTGAGGGTCTGGACGGTGTCCTTTTGGACGTCGCGCGTGGAGTAAGTGAAGTAGTCGTCTTCGAGGCACCGGAGGATGAACTCATCAAACGTCTGAGTGGTCGACGTAGCTGCACCGATTGCGGGGCGGTCTTTAACCTGCACTTCGACCCTCCAACGAGTGAGGGTGAGTGTGGACGTTGTGGTGGGCCGCTGGTTCAGCGTTCGGACGATCAACCGGACACAGTCAAAAACCGTCTGAGAGTATACGAGAGCCAGACAGCTCCATTGATAGAGCACTACAGTTCACACCCGGCGTTATTGAAACGTGTGTCAGCCGTGCAACCCGTAAATGACGTTCAGCTGGCATTCCGCGCTGCACTTGGAATCGGGTTAACCGTGTGATCCACTTACGAACGCCAGAAGAGGTTGAAATGATCGCGCGTGGGGGCAAGATCATTGCCAGCCTTTTTCACGAGGTAGCTTCTCTTGTGATTCCAGGGGTATCAACAGCTGATTTAGACCTGTTCTGCGATGAATACATCGTATCACATGATGGTGCCGTTCCGGCTTTTAAGGGTCTCTACGGCTTCCCGGGGAGTGTCTGTACCTCTGTGAATGAGGAGGTAGTGCATGGGATCCCTAGTGCGAGCCGGATACTGGTTTCAGGAGACATTGTGTCGATAGATGTTGGAGTACGTCTTGCCGGATGGTGCTCTGATTCTGCTTGGACATTTGTAGTCGGTGAAGTGGGTAATAAAGCACACAGTTTGCTCAAGACCACTGAGAAGGCTCTCGGGTTTGCGATCAATGCTGCGAGGCCGGGAAACCATGTGGGGGATATCGGTACGGCGGTGATCGCTGCTGTGGAGGGTGAGGATTGCAAGATTGTCCGTGATCTGGTTGGTCACGGAGTGGGTCGGGAAGTGCATGAGGAACCACAAATTCCGAATATTGGTCATCCAGGACATGGCCCGTTGCTCCGGGAAGGGATGGTACTCGCTATAGAGCCTATGCTTTCTGCGGGTTCTCCAGAAATCCGCACGCTGGACGATGGCTGGACGGTAATAACCGCAGACAAGGCCCTCTCAGCACACTTCGAGCACACGGTGGCGGTAACAGCGCAGGGACCAAAGGTCCTCACCACTCTGGAGTCCTCATTTCATGCAGTTTCTACTACTACTGCTACCGCTTGAAGCTCTACAAAAGCCTTATTACATTTTATAGCTCTGCTAGAAATGATTCAGGAGATGTCATAATTGAAGGTACGAAGCAGCGTTAAGCCTATCTGTGAACATTGCAAGGTGGTTCGGCGAAAGGGTGTGGTGCGAATTATCTGCTCTAGGAATCCTAAGCATAAACAGCGTCAAGGTTAGCGATTAATGGCTCGTATTGCTGGAGTGGATCTCCCTCGTGGAAAGAGGATTGAGGTTGCGCTTACGTATATATATGGGATAGGTGATACTCGGGCCAAGCAGATTATTACCGAGTGTGATATTGACGCTGATCGCCGGACGCAAGATCTGTCGGATGACGATGTGAACCTTCTTCGGCGTCAGATTGAGGGCAACTATAAGGTGGAAGGTGCGCTCCGTACCGAGACGTCTATGAACATCAAGCGCCTGATGGATATTGGGTGCTATCGGGGACTACGTCACCGGCGTGGACTTCCGGTTCGTGGCCAAAGAACAAAGACTAATGCTCGCACTCACAAAGGCTCTCGGAGGGCGATCACCGGAAAGAAGAAAGCACCCAGGAAATAGATAGCTTTACTCATTCGACGCATGCAGTGCATGCGTATCACTTGATGTGGTCCCAACGGAGACAGCAACCCCGTTTTGCCGCATCCATAGCGTGGAAAGAAGAAATTGGCAAAGCCAAAAAACCAACCAAAACGCAGTAAGAAAGTTGTTGAGGCTGAAGGCATCGCTCATATAAAGGCGACCTTCAACAATACGATCATTACTATCACAGATAACGCAGGCAATGCGGTGGTTTGGGCCAGTGCTGGTACTGCCGGTTTCAAGGGATCAAAGAAGTCGACCCCGTTCGCGGCAACCATTGCCGCTGAGAAGGTTGGACGAGAGGCGTTAGGACTTGGTGTCAAACGCTTGGATGTCCGTGTGCAGGGACCTGGGTCGGGGCGCGAATCCGCGATTCAGGCGCTCGCTGCTGCAGGTCTACAGATCAAATCAATCGAGGACGTTACGCCGTTGCCCCATAACGGGTGTCGGCCTCCAAAGAAGCGTCGAGTCTAGGGAGGCCAGCGACGATATGTCTCGTTATACCGGACCAGTTTGTAGGCTTTGCCGCCGAGAGGGTCAGAAGCTCTTTCTTAAGGGCCAGAAGTGCTACACTGAGAAATGCCCAGTCGAGCGTCGACAGTATCCCCCAGGCCAGCACGGACCTGCGCACGCAAGGCGACGCAAGCAGTCGGACTACGCCGTTCAGCTGCGAGAAAAACAAAAAGTCAAACGGATATATGGACTGCATGAGAAGCAATTTCGAAATCTTTTTGAACGTGCTGCTAATATCTCAGGTATTACAGGGGACAACCTGATCATTGCGCTGGAAACAAGATTAGACAATGTCGTATTCCGTATGGGTTTTGCTACGAGCAGGAGCCAGGCACGCCAGCTAATTCGCCATCGTCACGTGGAGGTTAATGGGCGGCTTGTTGATATTCCGAGTTTCCGGGTATCAGCTGGTGACGAGATAGCAATCAAGCCTAAGTCCAAAGAAATTTTACCAATCCAGGCAAGTCTCGAGGCAAGAACGCGACCCACGCTTCTCGAGTGGCTTGCTCTGGATGAGAAGGCGCGGGTAGGGCGGATGATCCGACAACCGACACGTGGTGACATTCCGCTCGCGGCCCAAGAGCAATTAATTGTAGAGCTCTATTCGAAGTAATCCTACGTCGGATCATTAATTCCGACTCAAGTAAGGCTGTTTAGGAGGATATGGTGGACCTAGATCTCACTGGCTTGGTACTCCCTGAGCGTATTGAGCAAATCGAGGATGTTGAGGATGCTGGCCGTTCGGCTCAATTCATGGTCGAGCCGCTTGAGCGGGGCTTTGGACATACCCTGGGCAATTCAGTGCGCCGTGTACTGCTATCTTCGCTGAGAGGGGCGGCAGTATGGGGTTTTCGTATCGACGGAGTTCTTCATGAACATCAAACGATTAGTGGTGTGATAGAGGATGTCCACCAGGTAATCCAGAACCTGAAGTCACTGATCGTGACCTTGGATGATGATGTGGATGAAGCAGTTCTACAGATACAAGTCGACAAGGCTGGTATTGTGACTGCGGGAGATATTCAGCCAACCCCTGGAGCCACTGTTATGGATCCAGGCCATCATCTTTTCACTCTTCAGGAAGACCGCACGCTCCACGTCCAGCTTTACATCAATAAAGGCCGTGGTTTTGTGCTTGCGAATCAACACCCTATTCCGCGAGAATCCCCGGTGGATCTCGTCCGTATCGATTCGATCTATAATCCCGTGAGGAGGGCCAACTTCTCCGTGGAGGAAACAAGGGTTGGCCAACGAACAGATTTTGATCGACTCACACTGAACATAGAGACCGATGGCTCGTTAGATCCGTCAAGCGCAGTTGCTTATGCGGCTGAACTTGTCAGGAAACACCTAGAGTACATGCTTTATTTCAGCGAAGGTGGAATTCCTGAAGTTACTCCTCCGGGATCGGTTGCGGTTTCAGAGGATCAGCAGGCTCTACTTGAGAGTTTGATCGAAGAACTTGCTGAACTGTCTGTACGTTCTCGTAATTCTTTGCATAAGGAGAATATCCTTACATTGGCGGATCTAGTGCAGTCATCAGAAGATGATATGCTGCAAATTGAGAATTTTGGCAAAAAATCTCTCAAAGAGATCTCAAACTTCTTGGAAGAGAGGGAGCTGGGATTCGGTATGAAGCTTGAACAAGGGGAAGACGGCCGCCTCTTTTTCTTGGATGCGGAGGGTGAGACCGCAGGAACTGAGAACGGTTAGTTATGCGACACAGGAAAAAGGGACGAAAGCTCCAGCGAACAGCGAGTCACCGACGAGCGATGTTGCGGAACTTGGCGACTTCGCTCTTTCGCCATGAGCGTATCGAGACAACCACTGCTAAGGCTAAGGAGCTAAGACCTTATGCTGAGCGCCTAATTACTCTCGCCCGTCGAGGTGATTTGCACGCGAGGCGTTTAGTAGCTCGGAAGATCCAAGATCGAGAGGTTTTAGGGAAATTGTTCGATGAAATCTCTCCCCGATACGCTGAGCGCCCGGGCGGTTATACCCGAATTCTAAAACTGGGTAACCGTAAAGGTGATGCAGCTGAGATATCGCTCATCGAATTGGTTAATTAGTTTGGCTCATGAAATAATGGGGACACCTCAACCGTACAGGACGACGGATATGGCTGACAACACTTCCCGACGGGGTGCTGCTGACCTGGGCATGCTTCTAATGATAGTTGCATTCATTGTTATCGGTTTATTTATGTACTACCTCAACTTCCGGGCCGCTGAAGAGCGGGCGCTCGCCATCGTCGAGGAGAGTGATACAGCAGATGAAATGGAAGTTGCAACCACTGTTGCTGCTACTGACCTAGAGGTTGATGCAGGTCCATTTGAGGGGCGGCTGATACGGGTGTCAGGGCTAACCGTAGCCAGTATGCTTGGTACGCAGGGCTTCTGGCTCGAACTTCCGAATGGGCAACCGTTCCTCATTTCGATGTCTGAAGAGGTTAAGGCAGAGGGTGTGCCCGTCACCATGGGTGAGCGGGCGACTGTGACCGGTATCGTCCATGCCGTAAATGATTCTGCCTTGAACGCATGGACAGTGACAGGAGCGATCGGGGATGGTGACCGTTTGGCAGCTGAGTTTGCGATGCACTACTTGGAATCTACGGAAATCGTTGTAGCTGATACAACGAGTGGGGTAGGGAATACCAGTGGTAATTAGGTGGTCCGTGCCAGTTAACGCAGAATTAGATCGGTAACTAAGGTAATATGGCTAGAATTTGCTATGTGTGTGGCAAGGGTCCCGCTACTGGGAACAATGTTAGCCACGCTCACAATAAGACACG